>CAMHCL010000187.1 GCA_946183625.1 uncultured Lachnospiraceae bacterium | reverse complement strand
TGATCTGGAGAAATTGATATATTTGCATCCAAACATAATAGGTGGACATGCAGGCCTGATATGAACTTCCTTAGCACCACTTTCGTAAAGGAACTCAGTAGTTTCACCAAGCTGTGTACCTCTTACAATGGAATCATCTATTATCAGAAGCTTTTTGCCATCTATGAGTTCATGTACAGGAATCAGTTTCATCTTAGCTATAAGATTTCTTTTATCCTGATGTGTAGGCATAAAAGATCTAGGCCATGTTGGTGTATATTTTACAAATGGTCTTGAGAAAGGTACTCTGGATTCATTTGCATAACCCATAGCATGCGCTGTACCGGAATCAGGTACCGCTGCTACTGCATCTATATCATCAGTTGTATAATTATCACGCTTTGCAAGTGCTGAACCGCATCTATAACGCATTTCCTCTACAGATACACCTTCATATCTGGCAGAAGGATATCCATAATAAACCCAAAGGAATGTACATATACGCATCTTTTCACCCGGTTTAACAAGACATGTACAAGCTTCAGGAGTAAGTACATCTATCTCACCAGGACCAAGTTCTTTATAATCCTTATATCCCAAATTAAGATAAGAGAAGGACTCAAATGCAGCACAGAAGCCTTCGCCTTCCTTATGTCCTACAATTATAGGAGTTCTGCCGTATTTATCTCTTGCAAGATATATAGCCTCATGAGTCAGGAGGAGCAAGGTCATGGAACCTTCTATAACATCCTGGGCATACTGAATACCTTCTATCAGATTATCCTTCTGATTAATGAGAGCAGCTGTAAGTTCAGTCTTATTAACCTCTCCGGTAGTCATTTCCTGGAAATGTGATCCACCGTTCTTGAATATCTGAGATATAAGCTGATCAGCATTATTTATTTTACCTACACAAATGATAGCATAGGTACCATGATGAGATCTGACAAGTAATGGCTGCGGATCATAATCTGATATACAACCTATACCAAGATTACCTTCCATGTCGTGAACATCACCGCCAAACTTACTTCTGAAAGGAGCATTCTCAATATTGTGAATAGCTCTATTAAAGCCGTCTCTTCCGTGTACCACCATGCCTGCTCTTCTGGTTCCTAAATGTGAATGATAATCTGTTCCATAGAATAGATCAAACACACAATCTTCTTTCAATGCTGTTGCGAAAAATCCGCCCATGTCAGTCTCCTTTTTTATTAAACTACAATCAATTTTTCTATCAGCAAAGCTGATATATTACATTTACTACTTTCCAGCTTCTACCACTGCATCCGCAAGTGCCTCAATTGCAGATATATCGCTGTCCTTAACAGTAGACTTAATTGTAACCACCTGATCAAGAACTGTAACGTTCTTCATCGACTCCAGGAGTCCCTTCATAGTTCTTGCTGCTGTTGGTCCCCATGAACCATTCTCCAACAGAGCAACCTTTCTGTTCTGATATGTCTTATATGAGAGATGTGTCAGGAAATCATGCATTGGAAGGAATACTCCTCCATCATAGCTTGATGCACACAGAACCATTCTGTCATATCTGAAAGCGTCCTCAACACATTCAGCCATATCTTCTCTGCTAAGATCACTGATAGCAACCTTCTCACCCTTTGCTTCCAGCATCTCAGCTAACTTCTCAGCTGCAACCTTTGTATTTCCATGGATTGATGCATAAGCAACAAATACGCCATGGTCTTCAGGCTGATAACTGCTCCAAGTATTATATGTATCAAGGTAATAACTAAGCTCAGTGCCCTCCATAGGAAGAACAGGTCCATGTAATGCAAGGATCTTCTCTACTTCAAGGGCATTTACCTTCTTAAGAAGAGTCTGTACAGGCATGCCATACTTACCTACAATACCGAAATAATATCTTCTGGCTTCACAAGCCCATCCCTCAGGATCATCATAATCCAGAGCTCCGAACTTACCAAAAGCATCAGCTGAGAATAAAACCTTCTCGCTCTGCTCATATGAAACCATAACCTCTGGCCAGTGAACCATAGGTGCAAGTATAAACTGAAGTGTATGTGTGCCCAGAGAAAGTGTATCTCCCTCCTTAACAACTACAGTTCTACCCTCTATATCTACATCAAAGAACTGAGGAATCATGGAAAATGTTTTTGCATTGCTTACTATCTGTGCTTCCGGAAAAGCCTCTATAGCAGCCTTGAAACTACCCGAATGGTCAGGTTCAAAATGCTGAACAACTATATAATCAAGCTGTCTTCCACCTAATACTTCCTTCAGATTATTTAGCCACTCATCAGTCTTATGAGCATCAACAGTATCCATAACAGCTGTCTTCTCATCAAGAATGGCATAAGAATTATATGATATTCCATCCGGAACTATATACTGGCTTTCGAAAAGATCGATATCATGATCATCTACGCCTATATACTTAATGCTCTCAGAAATGTCAAAAACCATAAACTATGTCCTCCTTCACTTAAAATTAAAATACTTTCGACGTACTTCGATAGTTTAAACCATGTAAACTCACATTACAACAGTATTTTTTTGTTATTTATAT
>CAMHCL010000186.1 GCA_946183625.1 uncultured Lachnospiraceae bacterium | reverse complement strand
GATGTATCAACGGTGGTGGACAGCCTTACGTTCGTGAGTGCTTCCTTCCTAACGAGGATGATGACATCATGGATACATACAAAGAGAAGAGAGCTCAGGCTCTGTACACAGAGGATGAGAGACAGACACTTCGTCAGTCACATAACAATCCTCAGATCATTGAACTCTATGATAAGTTCCTTGAGGAGCCAAACAGCCATAAGGCTCATGAGCTTCTTCATACAACTTATGCTGCTAGAGAAGGATTCAATGAGGTTTAAATTCTATTAAGTAGTAATATGAAACGGCCGAAGTGCTTTGCACTCCGGCCGTTTTTTTATATATTTGTTTTGTTATAGATTAATATGTGGTTTGTTTGTTGTTTCGTTTAGATAAATAGTAGTACAGGAAGCCGATTACAATTCCGCAGATGGCGCCTCCGATATGAGCAGCTACATTTATGGTGGAATTTCCGATTCCAGGGATAATGAGCAGCAATATTCCGAATATGACTCGTGGAAGTGGAAATAGATGCTTGGTATTCTTGTCTATAGCCAGAACGAGCAGAGCTCCGAAGAGTCCGCTTATGGCACCTGAGGCCCCGGCTGATACAGTGTAGCCTCCTGGACTGAGCAGCAGATCCGAAAATAAAAAGACCAGATTGCCCATGAGTCCAGACACCATATACAGTATAAAATATTTGACCCGTCCAAAATATATCTCGATATATCTACCTATGGCTACCAATGCGATCATGTTGAAGAAGAAATGTTTGAATCCATAGTGTAGAAACATGGATGAAATCATTCTGTACCATTCGCCCTTGCCTAAAATGTACGGAGTACATGCACCGCCCATTTTTAGCATAAATTTGGGATCCATAGGATCCCCTTTCATTAATTCCAGAATAAAAACGATGATGTTCAGACCGGCTAAAGCATATGTCACATAGGGGATATATCGTTCTTCGTGTATAATCTTTGGCTGATCATTTTCATTACCATCATAATAATTGTCGAATTCCTGCATCCTGAATTGTATCTCCATTAGTAATTATGTTCTTTTTTAAATTATACAGGTTTTATTATACAAAAAATATTGATAAAATAGAATATATATGTGAAAAGACTGCATAAAATATGCTGATGTGTGATAACGAAATAAATAAAACTTGCTATGGGAGGGAAACGTTTTGAGAAGGTGTTTTACTAGAATTATAGCTTCGTTTCTTGCAGCAGGAATGGCACTTAGTATGCTTCATATAAATGCTCATGCAGAGGGTATTGAAGATGAGACTGTAAAGGGCGATATCCTGTTAAATGTACTGGCAGATACCAATTACGTACATTTCAACACATTTGATTCAGATACACCGGGTGTAGTTAGATATGAAGATGACTATGGTAATGAATGGTGTGTTGAGGTTGAAGGTAAGCAGATCACGGAAGAAGACAGAAATGGTGATGGTGAGCCGGAGCATTGGATTGATGGTGTAGAGAGCGGAGAAGAGATAGTTTTATATGTGATCAATGATAGCGATTATGATTCACAGCTTCTGTTAAATGGATCTCTGTATGACCCGGTAGAAGAAGGAAAATATGCATACTCGCCTCAGTTTGAGGAAGGCCATTCCATGGACGTTTTTTCTCTGGATATATATGGAAGTCGTGGCGGCGAGGATGAATGGTGTCCCGTTGTGGATATGTCTGTTGATGATATTTATATAACTCAGAGATATTCTTTTGCATATGATATTATGCCTGCAAGGCTTATCGTTCGTATGGAGGATGATGATGAGTTTAAAGGTAGTCCCCGTGACGTATGTAGAATGCTTGAAGAGAAGTATCCTGAACATACATTTGATTTTATTATATGGACCATTGAACCAGTAAAAAAATGGGAGGAAGGAGTGACTTACTCTCCGTCCTGTGGACTATGTATCGATGGTGTAGAAACAGATGTTATGGCATTCTTCAATGCTACGTTGATGGCACCTGTTCTTAGTGTTCAGGTTGATGATGTAAGTGTATTAGAAGGTGATTATCAGGACTATGATGGGTATTCTTTAGTGGTTCAGGAGGAACCTGATCCGTATTCTGGTGTGCCTGGAGCATATATAAGAATCTGGGAAAGAGAAGCATGGAAGGGTTATGATGCAACTCCTAAGAGTCTGACTGTCACTCTTGATGAAAGTGTTGCGGCGGGCGAAGACAGAGTTATAACAGGATCTGTGGATGAGGTTCGCACAAAGCTGGCCCAGGTTCTTGGAATAAAAGAATATGAATTCCCATTTGAGGTTGTTGGTGAGCAGATTCCAGAAAACGGAGTAACTCCTTGGACGAAGGGTTCACATCAGTCTTCATTTAATGTAATGGGAGTTGTCGCAACTTATAATGTTGAAGTTCTTGGTAAATATGGCAAATACAGCGGGCTTGCGCTAATAAGTGGAGATGAAGCATCAGCTGATGAGTATGCCGTGCTTAAGAATGGTGATATTGATGAAAATGTTACAGGGTTTGTAGCAGGTCCTGTAGCCGAAACAATTGACGTATATGATTCTAATA
>CAMHCL010000185.1 GCA_946183625.1 uncultured Lachnospiraceae bacterium | reverse complement strand
CGATGGTAAGATAAATGCACCGAAACATTTGCTCGGTAATCATGATTATGGCGATGGCCAGGTTATAACATGTTATAAGCCTCACAGCCAGAGCGTATCTATTAAGACTCCAAAGGGTAAGACTTCTATTCCGATGGAAAAGATCAGTGAAGAAGGATTCTATGGAGCTTATTTCCCAAAGAAGAAATTTAAAGGTTCTAATTACCGATTTATAACAGAGTATTATGATGGTACTACTGTTGAATCGGCGGATTGTTATGCATTTGATGGACTTTTCACAGACTATGATGCATATCTTTTTGCTGAAGGTAAGAACTATGATGTATATAACAAGCTGGGTGCTCATCCAATGACTATGGATGGAGTGAAAGGAACATATTTTGCAGTATGGGCTCCTGATGCACGCCGTGTATCTGTTGTTGGTGATTTCAACATGTGGGACGGCGCACTGAATCCAATGCAGTTGCATAGTGTATCCGGTGTTTATGAATTGTTCATCCCTGATGTTCTTCCGGGAGCAGTTTATAAGTTCCAGATTCTTACACGTTATGGTGACATCCTCTTCAAGGCTGATCCATATGGTAATCAGGATCAGGTAAGACCTGATAATGCAAATGTGGTTGTTGATATTTCTGATCTTAAATGGACTGATGATGAGTGGATGGCTAACCGTAAGAAGCAGGACAGAGTTGCCCGCATGAAGCAGCCTATGTCTATATATGAGTGCCATATCGGTTCATGGAAAAAGAAGATAGAGGATTCAGATTTTGGATTCTATAATTATAGAGAATATGCTGAAGAGATAGGTAAGTACGTAGTTGATATGGGCTATACTCATATCGAGCTTATGGGTATCGCCGAATATCCATTTGACGGTTCCTGGGGGTATCAGGTAACTAATTATTATGCACCTACATCTCGTTACGGAACACCTGAGGACTTCGCATATTTCGTAGATCATATGCATAAGCTGGGCATCGGGGTAATCCTCGACTGGGTGCCAGCACATTTCCCAAGAGATGCTCATGGTCTCGGAAGATTCGATGGAATGCCTCTATATGAAAATGCAGATCCTCGAAAAGGTGAGCATCCTGACTGGGGTACATACATCTTCGATTATGGTAGAAATGAAGTTTCGAACTTCCTTACATCAAATGCACTTTTCTGGGTAGAGAAGTACCACATTGATGGACTTCGTGTTGACGCTGTTGCATCAATGCTTTATCTGGACTACGGAAAGCGAGATGGAGAATGGGTTGCCAATAAGGATGGTGGTAAGGAGAATCTGGAAGCTATAGCGCTTCTTCAGAACATTAATACCGTTATGGAAGAGAGAAATCCAGGAGCTTATCTCATTGCAGAAGAGTCTACTGCATGGCCTGGAGTTACAGCTCCTGCCGATATGAACGGACTTGGATTCCTGTTCAAGTGGAATATGGGATGGATGAACGACTTCCTGGAGTACATGAAGCTGGATCCTTACTTCCGTAAGTTCAATCACAACAGACTGACATTCTCTCTGTCATATGCTTATGCTGAAAATTACATACTGGTTATATCTCATGACGAGGTAGTACACCTAAAATGTTCTATGCTCAATAAGATGCCTGGTCTTGAGTTTGATAAATTCGCAAACCTTCGTACTGCATATGGTTTTATGACAGGACATCCTGGCAAGAAGCTGCTCTTCATGGGACAGGAATTCGGACAGCTCCGCGAGTGGAGTGAGGCAAGAAGCCTTGACTGGTTCCTGCTGGATGATCCTAAACATCAGGGAATTCAACAATACGTAAAAGACCTTAATCATTTGTATACCAAGTATGATGCTCTTTATTATAACGATAACGAAGTGATGGGATTTGAATGGACGAAGGTTGACGACTCTGACAGTGGAATTGTTGCTTTTGTAAGACGTGGAAAGACATCTAAAGATCAGATTATGTTTATCTGCAACTTCGTTCCTGTTGAAAGAAAGGGATATAAGATAGGTGTTCCTTGTCTCACAACATACAAGGAAATCCTGTCGTCAGACGACAAGAAGTACGGCGGACTTGGACGTAATATGGGACCACGCAAGTCCATCAAGGCTGTAGCAGAGCCTGCAGACAGAATGAAGAATTCTATATCTATTGATGTTCCACCACTTTCTGTAACCGTACTGAAATACGATTATAAAGACTGAATTGGGATCCCTGGTAGCATTAATGCCAGGGATTCCTTTTGATGTTTTAGGGGTAAATGTATATGCAGACGATCTGGATGGGAACAGGGGCGACAAACCTAATGTATTCATAATTAATGAAGATCAGACCATGATTTCCATTGATGACAATGTATATAGTGATGTAGACGGATGGAAGGATAGCGATGAAAACAGTTCAGGAATGCAAAAAGCAGGGGAAAGAAAATCGTAAAGCTGTTCCACGAAGTTCTATGGGAGAATGGAAAGTAGAGACAAGACGTCAGGTCGTGGAAGATCTGATACGTGAACAGGAATCTACCAGACAACAGCATTTGCTCCCTCTCAGACATGAGAGAATGGCTGCGTCGCCATTTGCATTTTTCCGTGGTGCTGCTA
>CAMHCL010000184.1 GCA_946183625.1 uncultured Lachnospiraceae bacterium | reverse complement strand
AACCAGATGAAAACTATTTTGTTGATGACTGGGATCTGTTCAACGAAGCCATAGATGTACCTGATGATGAATATGATGCAACAATTGAGAAAATGCGAAATGTAAATAAAGATATAATGATATGGGACTTCGATCAGGTTCTGGATTTTGATCTTGGAAATGAATATGGAACGATCTTTGATATGCTATTTGTGGCTATAGCCATTATTATGACAGTAACTATTTTTTCAATGACATTTCTGTATCAGCAGATATTTATTGAAGAAGAGACGTCTGATATTGCGATGCTGAAGAGTATTGGTGTTGGCAGAAGCAGCATAAGAGGATGGCACTATATTAGAATACTTATCCTGGTGGTATGTGCTATAATTCTAGGCTTCGCTGTCGCCTTTACAATTACAAAGGCAATCTTTAATCAAGTGGGAATTGCGGTGCTTGGAGTTGGAAGATTTATTTTGGCGTCACCTACGGTACTGTCTATGATAGTTATTCCGCTAGGACTACTGATCCTTGTTTCAATAAGCCTGCTGCTTGCTTTTAAACCTATTGATAGTATAAAGATATGGAGAGTTAGAGATGAATAAAGATTATAAAAAGATAATATGCTTTTCAATTGTGGCCGGAATGCTGCTCTCCATATGTGGGTGCGGGAATAGTGCTGCATCAGTAAAGTCAGAAGGAATGAAAAAGGTTGGCTCCATGGATGTTGTGGCAGCAACGTATACAGATGCAAGCGATAAGGAAGAGATGATAGAATCCTTTTCCTCTGCAGATGGTCTATGTGTTATTAAGAAGTATCAAACTTATTATGATGTGACTCTGGATTATGAAAATGGCGAGCCGGACGCAGTTGGAAAGGCTTATGCTGAGACCATTCTTGAAGCATCACCAGATTTTATGGAAGACTTTGAACCATATCTTCATGAGAATATAAGAAATGCCTTTGGTGGACGTAGGGTAAATGAGGAAGCACTTGAAGAAAGAATAGAAACAATGGTTGGTTCGCTTCCTAAGGAATATAAGGATGAAATTATAAGTTTTGCCGAGACTATCTCACAAGGCGAAGAGGGCTACGTGGAAGATGGGAAGCTTAGTTATATTGAAGCACTTACTATGCAGATGATTCCGGATACTCTCAGACCTACAGCCTGCAGTGCGCTTTCTCTTGGAGGTGAGAAAACGGTCAGTGGCAAGAGAATATCTATCAGAAATCTTGAATGGGTTGCTGGAAGCGAGAATCAGATAACAGAAATCCATGCTGTGACTCATATGAAGAAGGCCGACAGTTCATTAACCAGTATAGGTTTTCTGGGTGTTCTAGATATGATAACGGCAGTAAATGATGATGGTGTCATGATCGCGATCCTTGATGTAGGTTCCAAAGATAATCTGCCTTTTGTCTATATGGGCAAGAAGTGCTATACATTTGAGATAAGGTACGCTCTTGAACATTTCGAAACGGCTAAAGAAGCAGGTGAATACTTAGTAGGAGAAAGTGGAGACTTTACATGGTGTAATAATCTGCTTTGTACAGATGAAAAGGATGCATTTTGCTGCGAGAATGCAACTAAAGAGGTTGCGACTACAGGAAAAGCAAAGTCGGTTCTCAGAACTACAGACTCTGAACTTATGGAAGGTCTTAAGTGGGATACACCGGATGCACTGTGCATAGTTAATACATATGCAACAAAGGGTAATCAGGACACCTTCACTGGTGAAGAATTCAATACAACTCGTTTTGTAAAATACAATAAATGGGTAAGTGAAAAGGATAAGTTCTCCGTGGCTGATGCCAAGGGACTTATGGCTCGTGAAGTTGTGGATCAATACGAAGTGTCAAATGTACATAACAGCGGTAATATCCATACAGTGATCGTTGATTACGACACAGGAATAATTCATGTTTCATTTACTAAGGGAGACTGCCCGGAAGATATTCCTAGATTTCTGGAGGTGGGTGAGTATTAGTAACATGTATTGAAATGGCTTTATAATCATGATACATTTATCTTCAGAGAGGATAGAGATATGACAGATATTCTGGTTATAGAAGATAACGAAGAATTAGGAGCTTTAATATCAGATTTTCTTCGACGTGAAGGTTACTCTGTAGAGTGGAGAACCAGTGCGGAAGAGGGACTGGCTCTTATCAAGACAGCAGCTTATAAGCTGCTGCTTCTTGACGTTATGCTCCCTGGAATGGATGGATATGAGGCACTTCAGGAAATCAGACGTGAGCAGAGGATTCCTGTGCTGATGATGAGTGCCCGTACAGATGATCAGAGTAAGATATTAGGTCTTGATCTGGGAGCAGATGACTATATAGATAAGCCTTTTTCTGTTGACGTTCTTGGTTTTAAGATTAAAGCACTTATGCGCCGGGCATATGATATGACAGAGGACAGACAGCTGCTTACATATGAAAATATAACCATGGATGTTAAAACCAGAACCGTTTATAAAGACGGGAAAGAGATATCTATAACAGGAAAAGAATTTGATCTTCTTGAATATATGATGAGGCATCCTGAGCAGGTTCTGAAAAAGGAAAATCTTTTTAATGAGATCTGGGGATTTGACTGCTTCAGTGAGCAGGGTAGTCTTAATGTGCA
>CAMHCL010000183.1 GCA_946183625.1 uncultured Lachnospiraceae bacterium | reverse complement strand
ATATAATCCAAATCCTGAACTCTAAGGCCTGCTGCCTGTGCAAGATCATAATATCCTCTTACCATTGCTTCTGGAGCTGCAACAGCCATAACTCTAGTCTGCTTAGCACCATTCTCATCAGTAAAATTCTCAAGTATGGTATTTGCGATTACATACTCTTCAATATTATTAACAGGGAAATAATCAGCAGCATTTGCATTGATTGTAGTTTCAATCTTCTTCTCAGGCATCTGAGGAACTACAACTTCTCTGTTAACGATTTTTGTTGAGTTCATAACAAACACAGCATTCTTATTATTAACGCCGGCTGCAGCTAACTGCTGACGAATCTCTGCAGCAATTCTGTCCTGATCTCTGATCTGACCATCTTCAAAGGAATCTTCTGGTGTCTCAAAAATAAGAACCTTGTGAATGTAATTCTGCTTCTTAGCAGAAGCAGTAATCTCAACGATTGTTACACTCTCGTTTGTAATGTCAATTGACAATACCCTATTACTCTTAGCCATTCTATAGCCTCCCTCGCTAATTTTTTCAGAAGTTTTTATTTTAAGGCCACGCCTTCTTACAGAGGTCAGCTGCAAGATGAGGCGTAGTACCCCAAAGGATGTATACCACACTTCTCCATACTTCCTTTACTTATACACTCTTATCCCAATAATGCATATGTAAAGGAAGAAATAAAAACCGCTGACCTTAAAACATTAGTTAAGCATAGATTGGGGTTTGTGGCGAGCAAACCCCATACCTATGCAATAATTTTATATTAACATCAAATTACTTGTACTGCTTGCAGATTGATGGACGAATCTCCCACTTCTGATTACCTGCTGTGTTGTCAGAAATGTAAACAAGAATCTGTCCCTTCTCTGTTGTATATACAGAATAAGCCTTTGCGCCCTTCTTCTTAAACTTGATATCTGCTCCCTTTGGAAGTGAGCTTTCCATCTCATCCTTGAATGCATTAGCATCATCAGCAGATGAATCAACTCTGTATGATCCATTACCCTTTGATACAACTGCAACAAGTGTTGTAGAATCCTTAACTGCTACATCATAAGCATCTTCATTTGCAAGAGCTGCAGATACAGATGACTCAATAGTACCAGCTGCTGTTACGTCGTCTGCTCTACGAGACTTGTCGATGTAACGGATAAGTGCAGGAGCGATAGCTGCTGCAAGTATAGCCATGATAGCTATAACGATGATAAGTTCAACGAGTGAGAAACCTTTATTCTTCATAATCATTCTCTCCTTTTCTTAAAATAATATAGATTTGATAAATAGTGTATAATTTGTCGCTCGCCCGACAGAATTAACTATTTAGATATATATAAAAGACTTAAGCCTCTTATATCAATTTTAGTAATTATCAACAGCGTCGTACATACTGAGGATAGGTGAATAAATTGCTATAACCATACCACCAACAACAACTGCCATAACAACGATGATCAGTGGCTCCATCATAGAAGCAAGAGCATCAGTCGCAATATCTACTTCATCTTCATAGAAGTCAGCAACCTTCTCCATCATATCTTCGATGTTACCTGTTTCTTCTCCGATATGCATCATCTGTGGAAGCATAAGTGGGAAGATATCCATATCTTTGATAGGCTTTGAAAGAGGAACACCCTTTGCAACCTGGACTTTACATTCCTTCAGCTTATCTCTGATATATTTATTCTTCATGATATTTGATACCTGATCAACAGCATCAATAAGAGGAATACCTGATGCAAGAAGTGTAGCAAATGTTCTTGAGAACTGAGCTGCTGCAGTCTTAACATTTAGGTTACCAAATATAGGAAGTTTCAAAGCCAGACGGCTGTTGAAGTCCTGTCCAAACTCACTGTTTGAAAAGAGTTTGATAGCAACTATCAACACAACTACTCCCAAAATAACTATATACCACCTTGCAACAAGGAAGTCCGATGCATTAACAAGCATCTGTGTAGCTGCTGGAAGCTGAGTTCCCATTTCCTCAAACATTTCCGAGAATGTAGGAATAACCATGACAAGCATCATTACTACTACACCAATAACTACACAAAGTATAACTGCCGGATATGTCATGGCACCCTTGATCTTAGCAGCGATGTGTCCATCCTTCTCGAACTGAGTAGCCATACGTTCAAAACATATCTCCAACTTACCAGAAGCCTCACCGGCAGCCACCATGTTATAAAGCATTGGCGGGAATACCTTTGGATTAAGCTTGAGAGCTTCAGAAAGTGTTCCACCCTTCTGAACATGAGTTGCAGCCTGCTCCAGAGCTTCCTTCAGTGTCTTATTCTCCATCTGTGCACTCATCATATCAAGAGCTGATATAAGTGGTACACCGGCACGTAAGACAGATGCGAACTGCTTACAGAATACAGAAAGGTCCTTTGCTTTGACCTTCTTAGTTCCCAAAGATAACTGTACTCCTTTAGCTTCGCCAAATTCAGTGATAGAAATGCCTTCAGACCTAAGTTTAGCCTTTGCAGCATCCTCGCTGTTGGCCTCGATGGTACCGCGTTTAGACTTACCATCACTGCCTACACCTTTGTAATCGTACTTAGCCATATTACTCCTCCACCCATTTTTTCATAGTAATTACTGAAATTCTACAATAATTTACATAACATTTCAACCCTTT
>CAMHCL010000182.1 GCA_946183625.1 uncultured Lachnospiraceae bacterium | reverse complement strand
GCCGCTATATTAATCTACATTCTATTTATTATGATCATAGGATATGTAATTATTTTTATTCTTAAGAAAATACCATTTGTCAATCGGTATATATAGTTTTTAAATACTATATACAAAGTCCTGATTCGAGTCTCATTTTTAATCTATAATATGTATATAATACGAATCGATGAAATCAAACCATTTATACCATGTAATTCTAGGAGGATAAGAAGATGGAAAACACAAAAGATACAAAGGAAAAAATTGATGTAACAGAGCTTAACAATACAGATGGTGGTACTAAAGGAAAGGCCGGTACTGGCTATTGTCCATACACTACTGATCGTAGATGTCATACAGCTGAGGGTGGTTGGAGCAACGACTCTGAAGAATGTAAGTACTGCGGATGGAGAGCTTGGTAAACCCCGGGCTTCGCAGTGTTACAATGAAAAAGGTATGACTGATGAATCATCAGCCATACCTTTTTTCATATTGTTTTTGAGAATTATACCATCATAAACAGTATCACTTATTTGTTTTTTATATAATCACATGCCGCAATTGCTGCATAAGCTCCGTCTGAACATGCTGTAGCAACCTGACGAAGTGTCTTCTGATTACAATCACCGGCCACGAAAATTCCCGGTGTTTTTGTATTACATATATTTTGAGGTATAAAATAACCTCTCTCATCCAGATCAGCCAGATTCTTAAATGCGTCATTTTCCGGAACAAGTCCAACAGCAAGGAAGACGCCATCACAGCTGGCTATTTTTTCTTCCCCAGCCTCTTCATATCTTACACCGGTTATCTGACCGTTCTCGGTCTCATATGCAAGGATTTTAGTACCTACATGTGTCTCAGCCTTACCACCTGACAGAACCTGATCCTGAAGCTTCTGATCAGCTGTAAAGAAAGGCATATCCTGAAGTATTATAAGCTTATCTACTATATCTACCAGAAGGCTGGATTCAACAAATGCTGAATTACCACCACCGATCATTACTACAGTTTTATCTCGGTAGAAATCGCCATCACATACAGCGCAGAAGCTGATGCCGTTTCCTATCAGTTCTTCCTCCCCAGGAAGTCCTAATACTCTGTGAGTAGTACCTGTAGCAAGGATAACTGTCTTACCCTCATAGCTGGTGCCTTCTTCAGTCTTTACAGCAAAGCCTTCGCCTGTTTTCTCAACACCAATAACATTTTCCATTGTTATCTCAGCACCCTGGCCCATAGCCTGCTCCAGGAGCTTATCTCCGAATTCATCTCCACTTATAGAATCAAAACCCGGAATATTCTCAACCTTTGGTGAATTCACTATCTGTCCACCGAAGACGGATTTCTCAATCACAAAAACAGACTTTCCATTTCTAAGTCCATATATAGCTGCTGTAAGTCCTGCCGGACCGCCCCCAACCACGATTATATCGTACATAAAATCCTCCTCTTATCAACATGAGGAAGATAGCAAGCTACCTTCCTCATGAATCTCATTCATTATATATCAAAATGTTCGAGTTATGCCTGATGAGCCTTAAGCCATTCAGCTGCTGCATTGTCACCAACATACCTTGTTCCATCCGGATCAATGATAGTAGGTGTCTGCTGGATACCAAGCTCTCTTGCTATATCCATGTTCTCTGAACAATTTACTTCATTGTATTCAACCTTAGCCATCTTGAATCTCTGCTCTGCACCCTTGCACTTAGGACAATGATCCTTAACATACATTACAGGGACATCACTTGCAGGTGTTTCTGCAGCCACAGGAGCCTCTGCATTTGCTGCAGGAGTCTCTGTCTCAGGTGCACCAAACTTAGGCTTCTGAGGTCCATCATGTGTAAGCTTGCTGACCATGATATCATATTCGCGACGATCCATATATTCCTGAGTCTTACCATCATTCCAATTCTGGATTGGACGATAGTATCCTGTGATACGGCTGTAAACCTCTGTCTTCTCTCCGCAGTCAGGACATACATAAACTTCACCTGTTATATAGCCATGGTTCTTACATACTGAATATGTAGGAGACAATGTATAGTAAGGAAGTCTGTAATTCTCAGCAATCTTACGTACAAGAGTAGCAGCTGACTTCCAATCAGGAAGCTTCTCTCCTAAGAATGCATGGAATACTGTACCTGATGTATAAAGTGTCTGAAGATTATCCTGAACATCAAGTGCTGTAAAGATATCCTCTGTATATCCAACAGGAAGATGTGATGAATTTGTATAGTAAGGTGTACCGTTCTCGTTAGCTGTGATGATATCAGGGAACTCTTCCTTATCATGCTTAGCGAAACGGAATGTAGTTGACTCAGCTGGTGTTGCCTCAAGGTTATAGAGATCACCATACTGCTCCTGGTAATCGCTGAGCTTCTCTCTCATATGATTGAGTACATCTGCTGCAAACTGCTGTGTCTCTTCATTTGTAAGATCCTTATGAAGCCACTTGGCATTAAGTCCAACTTCGTTCATACCGATAAGACCGATAGTTGAGAAGTGATTATTAAATGTACCTAAGTATCTCTTTGTATAAGGATAGAGACCTGAATCAAGAAGCTTAGTAATAACAGTTCTCTTTGTCTTAAGAGATCTGGCAGATATATCCATGAGTCTGTCAAGTCTTGCATAGAAGTCATTCTCATCCTGTGCAAGATATGCAATACGTGGAAGGTTGATAGTAACAACACCTACAGAACCTGTTGACTCTCCACTACCGAAGAAACCACCTGACTTCTTACGAAGCTCACGAAGGTCAAGTCTCA
>CAMHCL010000181.1 GCA_946183625.1 uncultured Lachnospiraceae bacterium | reverse complement strand
TCAGTAAACAGCGGAGTTGAATAATATCTGTCACCACTGTCAGGAAGGAGCGCAACTATTACCTTGCCCTTATTCTCTGGTCTCTTAGCAAGCTGGATTGCACCATAAAGCGCAGCACCTGAAGAGATACCAACTGAGATTCCTTCTGACTTGGAAAGTAACTTAGCTGTTTCAAAAGCATCAGCATTTGAAGCCTTGAATACTTCATCATATACTTCTGTATTAAGAACATCTGGAACAAATCCAGCACCAATTCCCTGAATCTTGTGAGCACCGGCTTTACCTTCTGAAAGAACTGGAGAATCTTCAGGCTCAAGAGCCACAACCTTAACATTTGCATTCTGTTCCTTCAGGTACTCTCCTACACCTGTTACTGTTCCACCAGTACCAACACCAGCTATAAATATATCTACCTTTCCATCTGTGTCAGCCCAGATCTCAGGACCTGTTGTAGCCTTGTGGATTGCAGGATTTGCAGGATTAACAAACTGTCCAGGGATAAATCCACCAGGGATCTCTTTAGCCAGCTCATCTGCCTTCTCTATAGCGCCCTTCATTCCCTTTGAACCATCTGTCAGAACTATTTCAGCGCCATAATTCTTGAGGATATTTCTTCTCTCAACACTCATTGTTTCAGGCATGGTAAGAATTATTCTATAGCCCTTAGCAGCAGCTATAGCAGCAAGACCGATACCTGTATTTCCTGAAGTAGGCTCTATGATGACTGAACCCTCCTTAAGAAGGCCCTTAGCCTCAGCATCCTCTATCATCGCCTTTGCAATCCTGTCCTTAACGCTTCCTGCAGGATTGAAGTACTCCAGTTTAACCAGAACTGTTGCTTCCAGTCCCAGCTCCTTTTCTATATTACTAACCTCTACAAGTGGTGTATTACCTATGAGCTCTGCTGCTCCCTTGAATATTTTACTCATAATATCTTCCTTTCTATATAGTTTACATAATATAATACTTCATATCGGTCACGTTACATTTTACGTCTTTTGGGGTTAATTGGTTTACATAAGTTTATAGTGCTGCTTTAAATGCATTATCAAGGTCTTCAATAATATCATTGATATTCTCTGTACCAATAGACAGACGAATTGTATTAGGGAATATACCCTGATCTGCAAGTTCTTCAGTTGAAAGCTGTGAATGAGTTGTTGTTGCAGGATGAATAACAAGACTCTTAACATCAGCTACATTTGCCAGGAGGGAGAAGATCTTCAGATTGTCGATGAACTTCCATGCTTCTTCCTGTCCACCCTTGATATTGAATGTAAAGATTGAAGCTCCACCATTAGGGAAGTACTTCTTGTACAGTTCATTATCTGGATGATCTGGAAGAGATGGATGATTAACCTTCTCAACCTGAGGATGATTACTAAGGAACTCTACTACTTTCTTAGTATTCTCAGCATGTCTTTCCAGTCTGAGAGATAATGTCTCTACACCCTGGAGAAGTAAAAATGCATTGAATGGTGAAAGGGTTGCGCCTGTATCTCTAAGGAGTATAGCTCTTATATAAGTAACAAATGCTGCAGGTGATGCAACGTCTGCAAATGATACTCCATGATAGCTTGGATTAGCCTCTGCTATGTTAGGGAATTTGCCGCTTGCCTTCCAGTCATATTTGCCCGACTCAACTATTATACCACCAAGTGTGGTTCCGTGACCACCTATAAACTTTGTTGCTGAATGTACAACTATATCTGCACCATGCTCAAATGGTCTGATGAGATATGGTGTACCAAATGTATTATCTATAACAAGTGGGATGCCAGCCTTATGTGCGATATCTGCTAATGCGTCAATATCAGGGATATCACTGTTAGGATTACCAAGGGTCTCAACATAGATAGCTCTTGTATTATCCTTAATAGCTGCTTCAACTTCGCTTAAGTTATGGATGTCAACAAATGTTGTTTCGATTCCATACTGTGGAAGTGTATGCTCAAGCAGATTAAAGCTTCCACCGTAGATAGTCTTCTGTGATACGATATGTCCACCATTTGCTGCAAGTGCCTGGATAGTATATGTGATTGCTGCTGCACCTGATGCAAGTGCAAGTGCTGCACTACCACCCTCTAATGCTGCAAGTCTTCTCTCGAGAACGTCCTGTGTTGTATTTGTAAGACGACCATATATATTTCCTGGATCAGCAAGACCGAATCTGTCTGCTGCATGCTTGCTGTTATGGAATGAATAAGCAGCCGTCTGATAAATAGGAACTGCTCTTGAATCTGTTGTTGGATCTGCGATTTCCTGACCTACGTGTACCTGTAATGTTTCAAATCTTAAATTGCTCATAATTTTTATCTCCTTAATCTTCTTTCATTTGTTTTTTGATTTTTTTTATGTTTTTTGTACCTGTGAATATCTGTGTCTATTTGCCGATGTTTTTATCCTGGGATTTAAAAAGCCCGGAGGCTAAGTTGCAAGCTCCCGGGCAAATGGCACAGATTTAATCTGTTAAATTCGGCGCAAACATCGACATGTCAAAACGCCAGCCATATTATATGCCCGGGAGTTAAACATTCGACAACAACACATTGTTAAATTACTACTGTTTGCTGAATTAAACATACTCATTTGCGCCTCCTTCCAAAGAATTTGTCTGATTAGTATTTTGGGGAAATCAAATCTTTCAAACAAGGAGATATTATCACTATTCGCCTACTATGTCAATAGGTTTTTATTAAAATTTTTTTTGACTATAGATTTTCCTTATAATGTCATTTCATTACCTATCAAACCTA
>CAMHCL010000180.1 GCA_946183625.1 uncultured Lachnospiraceae bacterium | reverse complement strand
GCTGTTATCACAGTTCCTGCTTACTTCACAGACTCACAGAGACAGGCTACAAAGAACGCTGGTAAGATTGCAGGTCTTGATGTTAAGCGTATCATCAACGAGCCTACAGCAGCAGCTCTTTCTTATGGTCTTGATAATGAAAAGGAACAGAAGATCATGGTTTACGACCTTGGTGGTGGTACATTCGATGTATCTATCATTGAGATCGGTGAAGGTGTTATAGAAGTTCTTGCTACAGCAGGTAACAACAAGCTCGGTGGTGATGACTTTGATAATGCTGTTACACAGTATATGCTTGATGAATTCAAGAAGAAGGAAGGCGTAGATCTTTCAACAGATAAGATGGCTATGCAGAGACTTAAGGAAGCTGCAGAGAAGGCTAAGAAAGAGCTTTCTTCACAGACGGTTACAAATATCAACCTTCCATTCATCACAGCTACAGCTGATGGTCCTAAACATTTCGATATGGATCTTACAAGAGCTAAGTTTGATGAACTTACAGCTGATCTTGTTGAGAAGACAAGAGGACCTGTTCAGCAGGCACTTGATGATGCAGGACTTACAGCTGATGAAATCGATAAGGTACTCCTTGTTGGTGGTTCTACAAGAGTTATAGCTGTTAAGGAAGCTGTTAAGACAATAACAGGTAAAGAGCCATTCCAGGGTATCAATCCTGATGAGTGTGTTGCTATTGGTGCATGTATCCAGGGTGGTAAGCTTGCAGGTGATGCAGGTGCCGGTGATATCCTTCTGCTGGATGTAACTCCACTTACACTTTCAATAGAGACAATGGGTGGTATAGCTACTCACCTTATTGAGAGAAATACAACAATTCCTACACATAAGAGTCAGATATTCTCAACAGCTCAGGATAATCAGGATGCCGTTGATATCAATATCGTTCAGGGTGAGCGTGAGTTCGCTAAGGATAACAAGTCTCTTGGTAGATTCAGACTTGATGGTATTGCTCCAGCACGTCGTGGTGTTCCTCAGATTGAAGTATCATTCGATATCGACGCAAATGGTATTGTTAATGTATCAGCTAAGGATCTTGGTACAGGACGTGAGCAGCATATTACAATTACTTCTGGCACATCACTTTCAGATGATGATATCGAGAGAGCTATGAAGGAAGCTAAGGAATATGAAGAGCAGGATAAGAAGCGTAAGGAAGGCGTTGAAGTTAGAAATGACGCTGACGCTATCGTATTCCAGACAGAGAAGGCTCTTAACGAAGTAGGCGACAAGCTTCCAGAAGCTGACAAGAAGAAGGTTGAGGAAGATCTTAACGCTCTTAAGACAATCATCGAAGGAACAGATATTGAGAACCTTTCAGATTATGATATCGAGAAGCTTAAGGCTGGTCGTGAGACTCTTATGACAAGTGCTCAGCAGCTCTTTGAGAAGCTTTATGAGCAGAATGGTCCTGGAGCAAACGCTGGTACAGGCGCTGGTACTCCAAACTTCAGCGATGATGATGTTGTAGATGGAGATTTTAAAGAAGTATAATCTAAAAGGTGAATAAATATGGCAGAAGAAAAAAGAGATTTATATGAAGTCCTTGGCGTTCCAAAGAACGCCACGGAAAATGATCTTAAAAAAGCATATAGAGTTCTTGCCAAGAAATATCACCCAGATGCTAATCCAGGCGACAAGGTTGCTGAAGAGAAGTTCAAGGAAGCATCTGAGGCATATGCAATTCTTTCCGATCCTGAAAAGAGAGCAAAATACGATCAGTTCGGTTTTGCAGCTTTCGATCCTAACCAGGGTGGTGAAGGCGGATTTGGATTTGATTTCGCAGATATGGGAGATATCTTCGGAGATATCTTTGGTGATATGTTCGGAGGCGGTTCCAGATCTAAACAGGGCAATGGCCCTATGAAGGGCGCTGATATAAGAACTACTGTTCGTGTTACATTTGAAGAAGCAGTATTTGGTACACAGACTGAGATTGAATTACCTCTTAAGGACGAATGTCCTATATGTAAGGGATCCGGTGCTCAGCCTGGTCATCCACCTGATAACTGTACCAAGTGTGGCGGTAAGGGACAGGTTGTATATACTCAGCAGTCACTGTTTGGTATGGCCAGAACAGTTCAGACATGTCCTGATTGTCAGGGTAGTGGTAAGATCATTAGATTTAAATGTTCTAACTGTGCCGGTTCAGGTTATATCAAGAGTAAGAAGAAGATTCAGATCAAGGTTCCTGCAGGAATTGATAATGGTCAGAGTATCAGACTTCGTGAAATGGGTGAGCCTGGTATAAATGGTGGTGAGAGAGGCGATCTGCTTGTAACTGTACTTGTAGATAAGCATCCTACATTCCAGAGACAGGGTTATGATCTTTATTCATCAGAGCCTATATCCTTTACACAGGCTGCTCTTGGTGGAAGAGTAACACTTAATACCATTGATGGCCCTTATAATTATGATATAGCTCCTGGAACACAGACTAATACTAAGGTTAAGCTTCGTGGTAAGGGTGTTCCAACTCTTAGAAATAAGAACGTACGTGGAGATCATTTTGTAACACTCGTTGTTCAGGTTCCTGAGAATCTGACAGATGAGCAGAAGACCATCCTTAATCAGTATGAAAATGCATCTGGTCCTGCAGTTAACGCAAGATCATCAACAGATTCATCTGGTGATTTCTCATTTGGTGGTCACAAGAAGAAGAAATTCCGTAAATAATATACAATTTCAGGGTAGGTTAAAGCCTACCCTGTTTTGTGCTTTATAAATCAGTATGTAATAGTTGAGGTGTGCTATGATCTGGAAGA
>CAMHCL010000179.1 GCA_946183625.1 uncultured Lachnospiraceae bacterium | reverse complement strand
CTAATGGTTTGATATTCATTTCACATTCCTCCTAACCAATTATTTTATTTTTAGCACTCAATTAGCATGAGTGCTAACACAAAGTATATTGTACAACATATTAATAAAAAATCAACCCCTTTTTGAAATAATCTTGATATTTCTAAAGGGATTGAATTTTAAGTTCCGATTTTATGTTTTTGGCCATACATGAATAAGTACTGCTGCGCATATCCAGCAACATCTCCAAACTTATCCATTGCAAATGCTTCTATCTCAGATTTAGATGTATCACCATCAAAATACATATATTCACATATTCTCTTCATCCAGACATCAACAGGGAAAGTATCTGTACGTCCAAGACCGAAAAGAAGGACACAATTTGCAACCTTTTCACCGACGCCATAGATAGTCATGAGTTTTTGCTTTGCGTCAAATGTACTTAATCTGCTCAGTTCTTTCTCACTTATCTCACCGGTATAAACCTTCTCTGCAGCATCCTTAATATATGGTGCCCTAAAACCACATTTAGAGAGTCTTATCTCTTCTTCAGTAGCATTATATAGCTGATCTGCAGTTGGGAAGAATGCATCAAATTCAGAACTGAGTCTGTTTATCATTGTTACATCAAACTTTGTACCCAGGTCTGAAGACAGATTATTTACCACCTGCTTGATCTGAGGTATCTGTTTATTCTGAGAAATAATAAATGATATAAGTGTTTCAAAGAAATCCTGTTTTAGGATTCTTATCCCATTATGCTCTTCTATTATTTCTTCAAGTCTTGGATCAGCTTCAATTATTCGTGATTTAATTTCAGAATAATCTCTGTCCAGATCAAAATATGATTTCCAGATTGCCTGATATTCCCAGTCTTCAGTATTCTCGAATATAAGCCTTACACCATCGGAATCCGGCTCTTCTTTAATATGGAGAATCCTGTCTCTAAAAACAATGTCATATTCAAATACGCCAGGACTGACACCAGTATCAGTCCGCTGAAAATGAAAGCACTGTCCACATTCCAGTACATCATATAAATGAAAGTCTTTTACATTTTCAATCACATAGTTTTTATTCATATAAAATCAAGTTTTCTCCCTATCAATATCAATTATCAATAAAGATGACATTTAATTAATTAGAAGCTGGCTTATATGAACTCTTAAGTCCTACAATTCTGTTAAGAACAAGGTGATCCTCTGTTGAATCCTTGGAATCAGCACAGAAATAACCATTTCTTATAAGCTGTACAGATTCACCCTTCTTAAGACCGGCAAGACCAGCCTCAAGCTTAGCATCCTTGAGAACAGTCAGAGAATTAGCATTGAAGTTAAGAGTGCCATCTTCATTAAGCTTGCCCTTTTCTTCATCTATCAGATTCTCATAAAGTCTTACTTCAGCTGTAACTGCATCTGCAGCATTTACCCAATGTATAGTTCCCTTAACCTTACGGCCTTCAAAACCATTTCCTGATCTTGTTTCAGGATCATAGGTTCCGTGGATGCATGTGATATTACCATTTTCATCCTTTTCGAAGCCGGTACATTTTACAAAATAAGCACCTTTAAGTCTTACTTCATTACCAACAAACATTCTGAAGTATTTCTTAGGTGGTTCTTCCATGAAGTCATCCTGCTCGATGTATAACTCTCTTGAGAAGGTAACCTTTCTGTTACCTGCATCCTCAGCATCCGGATTGTTTTCAATCTCGAATTCCTCAGTCTGACCCTCTGGATAATTATCTATAACAAGCTTGAGCGGATTAAGTACACCCATCATTCTAGGAACAACAGGCTTTAGATCTTCTCTGATGCAGTACTCAAGCATAGCATAGTCACATGAACCCTGTGATTTTGAAATACCTACAAGTTCCATAAATGTCTTGATAGATGAAGGTGTAAAACCACGACGACGAAGCGCTGCGATAGTCACAAGACGTGGATCATCCCATCCGTCAACTACACCATCTTCAACAAGCTATATATCTCTTTCCAGTAACCACATTTGTGAGATACAACTTTGAGAACTCTATCTGCTGAGGTGGATTCTCATATTCAAGTTCCTCTACTACCCAGTTATAAAGAGGTCTGTGATCCTCAAATTCCAGAGTACAGAGTGAATGTGTTACTCCTTCTATAGCATCCTCGATAGGATGAGCGAAGTCATACATAGGATAGATAAGCCATTTATCTCCTGTGTTATGATGAGTCATTCTTGCAATACGATAGATGACAGGATCACGCATATTGATATTAGGAGAACTCATGTCGATCTTCGCACGAAGAACCTTGGAACCATCCTCATATACACCATCGCGCATTTCAAGGAAAAGCTTCATATTCTCTTCAACAGATCTGTCTCTATAAGGGCTGTTCTTTCCTGGTTCAGTCAGAGTACCTCTATATTCTCTGATCTCCTCTGCAGAAAGGTCATCAACATAAGCCTTCCCCTTCTCTATAAGCTTACATGCAGCTTCAAACATCTGATCAAAATAATTAGATGCATACAGGATCTCACCACGGAAATCAGCACCAAGCCATTTAACATCCTCTACGATTGAATCTACAAACTCCTCTTTTTCCTTAGTTGGATTTGTATCATCAAATCTCAGATTGAACTGACCATTATATTCACAGGCAAGCCCATAATTAAGAAGTATGGACTTAGCATGTCCTATATGAAGATAACCATTTGGTTCAGGTGGGAATCTGGTAACGATCTTAGTATATTTTCCTTCTTCAAGATCTTTATCAATAATATTCTCGATAAAGTTCCTTGAGATATTTTCTTCTGACA
>CAMHCL010000178.1 GCA_946183625.1 uncultured Lachnospiraceae bacterium | reverse complement strand
TCTATTTTATTCTAGACTTAAAGATTATAACGTGTTATAATCTCAAAGATTATGTGTTTCAACGGAATAACAATATAAATAGGAAACACTTTTATTTGTTCGAACTTAAGGAGGAAGAAAGATGAGCGCAACATTTGAAAAGCTTGAAGGAAATATGGCTGACATTACTATAACAGTCCCTGCAGAAGATTTTAAGAAGGCATTAGTAGATGCTTACAATAAGAATAAGAGTAAGTTTAGAGTAGATGGATTCCGTGCAGGTAAGGTACCTATGGCAATGATTGAGAAGTTATATGGACCAGCTGTATTCTATGAAGATGCTGCAAATGATCTCATTAATAAGACATATGGTGTTGAGCTTGAGGGCCTTGAAGAGGTTGATGATATAGTATCTCAGCCAGAGATATCACTTGTTCAGATTGAGAAGGGCAAGGATATGATCTACAAGGCAAAGGTTGCTACTAAGCCACCTGTTGAGCTTGGTGATATTGCTTCAATAGAAGTTAAAAAGGTTGATGTAACTGTTACTGATGAGGATGTTGAAGAGGAAATCCAGAGACTTCTTAAGCAGAATGCTAAGAAGGTTGAAGTTACAGATAGAGAAGCTAAACTTGATGATGAAGCTACAATTAACTTCGAAGGATTTGTTGATGATGTTCCTTTCGAAGGTGGTAAGGGTGAGAATTATCCACTGGTACTTGGTTCAGGATCATTCATTCCTGGATTTGAGGATCAGATAGTTGGTCACAAGGTTGGAGACAGCTTTGATGTAAATGTAACATTCCCAGAGCAGTATCAGGCAGAGGATCTCGCTGGTAAGGATGCTGTATTCAAGTGTGATCTTCTTGGACTCAAGGAAAATGTACTTCCTGAGCTTGATGATGAATATGTTTCTGATACAACTGATTTCGAAACAGTAGATGAATATAAGGAAGATGTAAGAAAGAAGGTTACTGAGCGTAAGGAGAAGAATGCTGAAGCTACAAAGCAGAATCAGGCTCTTGAGAAGCTTGTAGAGGCATCATCTATGGAGCTGCCAGAACCTATGATCCGTTTCCAGCAGCAGAAGATGATCGATGATTTCGCACAGCAGCTTATGTATCAGGGAATGAACCTTGAGCAGTACCTCAACATGACAGCTATGACAAGAGATGACATGCTTGATCAGGTTAAGCCTGAAGCTGAGAAGAGAATTCGTCAGAGCCTTGTAATAGAAGCAGTTGCTAACCAGCAGAACTTCGAGGTTTCAGATGAGGAAGTTGAGGAAGAGCTTAGCAAGATGGCTGCTCAGTATCAGATGGAAGTAGAAAAGATCAAGGAATTCATGGGCGAGAAGGAAACAGAAGACGTTCGCCGTGACATCAAGATGCAGAAGGCAGTTAAGTACATTACAGAAAACGTTAAAGAAGTATAAATGCATACATAAAGGAGAAGGATATGGCATTAGTACCTACAGTCATTGAGACTACAAACCGCGGAGAGAGAGCTTATGATATCTACTCCAGACTTCTTAAAGAAAGAATCATTTTCCTTGGAGATGAAGTAAATGATGTTACAGCAAGCCTGGTTGTTGCACAGCTTCTGTTCCTTGAATCCGAGGATACAAATAAGGATATAAATCTTTATATTAACAGCCCTGGCGGAAGTGTTACAGCCGGCATGGCAATCTATGATACAATGAACTATATTAAATGTGATGTATCTACTATATGTGTTGGTATGGCAGCATCTATGGGTGCATTCCTGCTTTCAGGTGGAGCAAAGGGTAAGAGATTTGCACTTCCTAATGCAGAGATCATGATACATCAGCCACTTGGTGGAACACAGGGTCAGGCTACAGATATGGAGATTGAAGTAGAGCATATGCTCAGAATTAAGAAGAATCTTATATCTATTATGGCTGATAATTGTGGAAAAGAATATGATACTGTTCTTGCAGATTGTGAGAGAAACAACTGGATGACAGCTGATCAGGCTAAGGAATATGGACTTATTGACCATGTTGTTGCAAATCGTAAATAAGAGGGGATTATAATGGCAAATCGCTCAAACGACAAAATATTAAGATGTTCTTTCTGTAATAAAACTGAGGATCAGGTTGGTAAGCTTATCGCTGGTCCTGGCGTTTATATCTGCGATGATTGTGTAGATATATGTGCTGAAATAATAGATGAAGAGAGAGATAATATCAGCATTCGTACTGATATCAATCTTCCTAAGCCTAAGGAAATATGTGAATTCCTTAATCAGTACGTAATAGGTCAGGATCAGGCTAAGAAGGCTCTTTCTGTTGCAGTTTATAATCATTATAAGAGAGTCCTGTCAGGAAGAGATTTCGACGTAGAACTTCAGAAATCAAATATACTTCTTATCGGACCAACTGGTTCAGGTAAGACATATCTCGCACAGACACTTGCTAAGATGTTAAATGTACCTTTTGCAATTGCAGATGCTACAACACTTACAGAAGCAGGTTATGTTGGTGAAGATGTTGAGAATATACTTCTCAAGCTTATCCAGAATGCTGATTATGATATTGAATCAGCAGAGAGAGGTATTGTATATATCGATGAGATAGATAAGATATCTAAAAAGTCTGAAAATGTATCTATTACAAGAGACGTATCAGGCGAAGGTGTTCAGCAGGCACTCCTCAAGATAGTAGAAGGAACAGTTGCATCTGTACCTCCTAAGGGAGGAAGAAAGCATCCTCAGCAGGAGCTCATACAGATTGATACTTCAAATATACTCTTTATCTGTGGCGGTGCATTTGACGGACTGGACAAGGTTATCGAGTCCAGAATCGGTGCTAA
>CAMHCL010000177.1 GCA_946183625.1 uncultured Lachnospiraceae bacterium | reverse complement strand
AAGCAGCAAGGGTACAAGTCTTGCTCCATTTATTGCTATTTCTGCAATACTTGCTTTAGCAGGTCTTGGAGCTGCATTCTACTTTGTTACAAAGAAGAATCAGTTACAGAATGACGTTAATCAGCTTGAAGCCCAGGTAGAAGAAAAGTCTTACATAGAAGAGATTATTGCTGACCATGATTATGCTCAGGCAAAGGCTGTTGATATTCAGGCACTTTCTTATGCAACATATTCGCTCAATGAACAGGCTTATGACTTCATTGGTGAATTAGAGGATAAGATTCCTGAAGATATGTATGTAACAAGCTTCTCATCTAGTGATGATTCAATTACTCTTCCTTGTATTGCAAAGAGCTATGACGATGTAGCCGAATTTATTGTTAATCTCAAGAGCATTGAATGCGTTGATGATGTTTATGTTAATTCTGTTACTATCACAAGGGACGAAGAAATTGGTGAAGATCTTTATAACTTTACTCTCACATGTAAGTTCACTGATCCACGTGCCAGCATAGTTCCGGAAGATGAAGCTGAAGAAGAAACAGCAGAATAATGGGGAGGGAATAGAAGATGACTAATGGACAGAAGATAGCTATTATACTACTATTAGGAATTGGAGTTCTCGCGATTTCTATATTTGTAGTTTGCAAACCTAATAAGGAAAAGATTGATGAACTTGAAGTTCAGAAATCAGAGCTTGAAACAAGACTAGCTGACCTTCTTGAGAAGGAGAGCCACAAGGACGAGCTTCTTGCAGAAACTGCTGAGTTTAATCAGATTTTTGAGGATGAGCTTAAAATTTATCCTGCTGATCTTAATCAGGAAAGTACTGTTATGTTTATGAAGGGTGTTGAGCAGAATAATGATGTACTTCATAATTCATTTACAATGCCTGCAGAAGAAGAATACTATGTTCTTGGTTCAGGAGCACTTCCTGGAACAGAAGATGCTACTTATGAGATGCCGGCAGGTGAAGATGGTGAAGAATCATCCGGATACAAGGCTACTGCAGCTTCTTATGATGTAGTATACCAGGGCTCTTATGAAGGTCTCAAAGATTATCTTAAGTATGTTATGGATTATAAGTATAGAATGAATATATCTTCTATAACTATGACATATAATCAGGACGAAGATCAGGTAAGTGGTAATATTATACTTAACGGATATGCAATTAATGGTCCTGGAAGAACACCTGATACTGTTAATGTTAACGTTCCTACAGGTACTGATATGATCTTCCTTCCTGGTGACGGATCAATGGGTGCCGGTGGTGGAGCTGCATCTGATCATGACAGTGATGATGGGGCAAGTATCGTTGGAAGCAATCAGCTTACAATTCTCCTTAGCGATGCAGAGTCTGATCTTTCATCTGGAATAATTGCTGCAGCAGATGCTAACGATGAGAATACATATGTTACATCTAATGAGAACTCAGTAGTAGATATGAAGATTACTATTGAAGAAAAAGATGGCAAGAATTATATGACTTATGATATTGGCGGTAAGTCAAAGGAAGTTGAAATTACATCAACTGAGGTTGCAGTATATGTTAAGTCTTCTGCTAGAACTGGTGCTGAAGATAAGAATGGTGTAAATGTATCAATTAATAATACTACAGCTATTCCTGTTTACTTTAAGGTAGTTGATGATGATACAGCTTCAGCTAGATTTACTATTTCACAGAGAACAGGTACTGTAAAAGTATATTAGAATTTGAGGGGTTTCCTGCATGAAACGATTAGATAATAAAGGTTTCAACTTAATAGACGTGCTTATAGCAGTTGCTATTCTGACATTATTGGTAACACCGATTTTAGTGCAGGTTAATAAAACTAATGATGTTAATAGGGATTCCAAAGAAAGACAGTATGCAATTGAAAATGCTAACTATGTTCTAGAGTATTTCCAGGCTGTTCCAGCAAACAGCCTGGATGCTCTGGGTCTTACGCCTGTTGCTACTGGTGGAGATGCGACTGTTGATAAGAAAATTAATTTTATAAAAAAGGATTCTATTGGACACAGTTCAAAAATGGTTATACAGACTAGTGTAATATATAATTCTATGACTGGATACCAGACCATAAAAGAGACGGATGCTTATAAAGATTTAGGCCCGGAAAAGTACTCAGATGATAGTAATTCGGTTGATTATGAAACTCAGAAGTATTATCTAGAGGATGTTACTCTGGGACATGAGAAGCATACATATTCTCGTATCGTATTTGTTGATAATCTATATGCACAGCTTGCAGCAAATAATCTTGTTGTAAGAACCAGCTTTTCTGATACAGCCAAAACTGCTTTTAAGAATGCAGGATGGGAATTTACTACAGAAGGAGCTTGTGTCAAGTATTGGCCAGATGGTACTATTCGTACTATCGTTTGTGAAAAGTTCACGGATGCCGCTATGAATAATCCTAATGGTAATGGTCTAGGTTACATGCAGGATCTTGATTCCGATAAGGTTGCAATTATTGATGGTAGATCAATGACATATGACGTTCAAGCACATAAGGATCTTATGACTCTTAAGCTTGATAGACTTAGAAGATCAAATTATCCTTCTTGGCGTCAGTATGTAAGATCTCAGACTGGTAAGACTATTTTCGATACGTCACTTTATTCTGACAATGTTAATAAAATGACGAAGGTTGCTATTACATCAGGCTATGATGTAGTTCATAATAAGAAGTATTATGATGTAGTTTGTACTGTTTATTATGAGGATTTCATGACTAGACAGCTTCATACAGTTTCTGATGCTTCTGATGTTGATGATAGTATTCCAGAATATTTAGGTTATAATGCTTTTTCTAAGAGATTTTATACTAATCAGGCTCC
>CAMHCL010000176.1 GCA_946183625.1 uncultured Lachnospiraceae bacterium | reverse complement strand
GGTATCGAGATCAACACCGGTTCCCTCTACCGCGGAATGGACTATGCTCATCCACATCCTGAAATCCTGAAGCTATATAAGGAACTGGGTGGTGAGATCCTCACCTTCGGAAGCGATGCCCATGACAATATCCATGCAGGCTTTGAATTCAAAAAGGCCAGAGACTTAGCCCTGGCACTTGGTTTTATATATCGCACTGAATTCAACAAACTTCAGCCGGAATTTATTGCTTTATAAAACATACATTTAAGGTGATATTCACCTTTACGGAGATAAAATGAAAAAAGAAGAAAAAACAAATGTGATGCGAGTCCTCGATGGAAAGAAAATCCCTTACGAAAGCCATACCTACGAACCTGACGCAACTATGAGCGGCGAACAGATTGCCGAGATTCTTGGAGAAGACCCATCACATGTATTTAAAACACTTGTAACACAAGCTAAGAGCGGCGCATACTACGTATTTGTAGTTCCAGTAGTAGAGGAACTGGATCTAAAGAAAGCCGCTAAGGCTGCAGGCGAAAAAGCCATCAGTATGATAAAGCAGAAGGACCTGCTCCCTCTGACAGGCTATGTTCATGGAGGCTGTTCACCAATCGGAATGAAGAAAGCATTTCCAACCTTCATCCATGAAACCGCAGCAGGCTTTGATAAAGTATTTGTCAGCGCCGGCAAAGTTGGCTTCCAGGTAGAACTTTCTCCTAATGACTTAATATCAATCACAAGATGCAAGCTGGCGGATATAGTGTGATATTATTCACCCCAGTTATTTCTTAAATAATGTAGAGAACAGTCCTCTTCCAAGGCTGGCACCAACATTTCCACCTAAGGTCTTACCGAACTTACCGAAGCCTGAACCCACATTCTTGCCAACTTCTCTTCCTACTGTACCGGCTACAGAATTGCCTACAGAATTAACGGCTCTTCTTCTCTCGGCTTCTTCCTTAGCCTTCTTACGCTCTTCCTCTTTCAGCTTCTTCTCAGCTTCCTTCTGTGCATCACGCTCTGCCTTTTCAGCGGCACGGGCAGCTTCACGTTCTTCGCGTTCACGCTGCTTCTCTGCTTCCTTCTCTTCCTTTGCCTTCTGCTTAGCCTCTTCGATTTCTGCTTTAGCCTTTTCTGCAGCCTCAGCTTCCTCGATCACTAATCTCTGAAGAACTTCGTATGCTGATACATCATCTCTTGCAACAGCATACTTGCTATAGCAGATGCTTCCCTTGATGAGGCTGTCACGCTTAGCGTCATCTATAGCGCCAAAGCTGCACTGTGGCGGAAGGATATATGCCTTCTCAGCAACACCTGGAATGCCATCCTCTCCAAGCATTGAAACAACTGCTTCTCCAGTACCAAGTGCAAGGATCGTATCATAAGTACTGAATTCAGGATTCTCTCTAAAGGATTCAGCCGCAGCCTTAACCGCCTTCTGATCTGCAGGAGTGTACGCTCTAAGGGCATGCTCGATTTTGTTACCCAGCTGTGCCAGAACCCCGTCAGGAATATCTCTAGGATTCTGTGTACAGAAGTAAACACCAACACCCTTTGATCTTATGAGCTTAACAACCTGTTCAACCTTCTCAAGCAGGCTCTTTGGAGCATCCTTGAATAATAGATGTGCTTCATCAAAGAAGAAAACCATCTTCGGTCTGTCCATATCTCCCACTTCTGGAAGTCTCTCGAAGAGTTCTGAAAGCAGCCATAGTAAGAATGTAGAATAAAGCTTCGGATTATTGATAAGACTTTCGGAATCAAGTACATTTATCATGCCTTTTCCCATATCTCCAAATGTGAACCAGTCCATTATATCCAGCGCCGGCTCTCCAAAGAATACATCGCCACCTACTGTCTCAAGAGCAACAACAGCTCTCACTATGGCAGATATAGACTGAGGACTCATTTTACCGTACTCTGCCTCATAATCCTTATTATGCTCTGCCACATAATTCAGCATGGACTTAAGATCCTTAGTATCTGTCAGGAGCAGCTGGTTGTCATCCGCAATCTTAAATACAACACTGAGTATGTCTGACTGCAGATCATTGAGATCCATAAGTCTTGCCAGGAGCAGTGGTCCCATCTCGGAGATGGTAGTTCTCAGCTGGATGCCCTTCTGACCATAGATATCCCAAAGAGTAACCGGGTGCCCGTTAAATGTGAAGCCTGCCGCACCAAGTCCGAACTTCTCTATTCTCTTCTGCATATCTTCAGAATCAGTACCTGGATTAGCTATTCCTGCTATATCGCCCTTAACATCAGCCATGAATACAGGAACGCCCATATCTGAAAAGCTCTCTGCAAGAACCTTCAGAGTTACAGTCTTACCAGTACCTGTAGCACCCGCTATAAGTCCATGTCGATTGGCCATCTTCGGGAGGAGACATATCTTCTCACCCTCAGGATTATTTGCAAACCATAGTTTATTGTCATAAAACATTATGTTTTCCCCCTTTATAATTAGATTTATTCACTACGTAACGAGCCGCGTGACGAGTAGACATCGTTCTGAAAGGATTCAATAAGTTCTTTATAACCCTTAAAAATAATCCCCTTCATTCCAAGCGCTTCAGCTGCCTCCACATTAACTGTCCTATCATCTACGAAGATACATTCTTCAAGATTTAGTCCAAAACGGCTTTCCAGAAGCTTATAGAATTCAGGATGTGGTTTTACCATATGCTCTTTGGCTGAGATAAGGTAGCCATCAAGTATATCCATAAATGTAAACTTCGACCAGTGCATATCTGACAGCTGATCAGGATAGTTTGATAAGAGATATACCCCGAAACCTCTGTCCTTCAGTCCTTTTATAAGCTCATATGCATAATCATATTCTCTGACAATACCATCAAGTTTTTTCCAGAAGCTGTATAATTCTTCA
>CAMHCL010000175.1 GCA_946183625.1 uncultured Lachnospiraceae bacterium | reverse complement strand
AGAGATATGGGATATTCAGTTGCACTTATGGCTGACTCTACATCAAGATGGGCAGAGGCTCTTCGTGAGATGTCCGGACGTCTTGAAGAAATGCCTGGTGAAGAAGGTTATCCTGCATATCTGGGATCACGTCTTGCTCAGTTCTATGAGAGAGCTGGTCACGTAGTAGCTCTTGGATCAGATGGAAGAGAGGGTGCTCTTTCAGCAATCGGTGCTGTATCTCCTCCAGGTGGTGATATATCAGAACCTGTATCACAGGCTACACTTCGTATTGTAAAGGTGTTCTGGTCACTGGATGCAAGCCTTGCTTATCAGAGACATTTCCCAGCTATTAACTGGCTGAATTCATATAGTCTTTACCTTGATACTATAAAAGACTGGTTTGATGCAAATGTAAATAAAGAGTGGATGCAGCTTAGACAGCATCTTATGAGTCTGCTTCAGGAAGAGGCATCTCTTAACGAAATCGTTAAGATGGTTGGTATGGATGCCCTGTCTCCACAGGATAGACTTAAGATGGAGGCTGCGCGTAGTATTCGTGAAGACTTCCTGCATCAGAACTCATTTGACGAGATAGATACATATACATCCATGAAGAAGCAGTTCTACATGATGAAGCTGGTATATGAATTCTATGATGAGAGTGCAAAGGCTCTTAAGGAAGGTGCACTTATTGACGATATTGTTGCTATGGCAGTCAGAGAGGATATCGGTAGATATAAGTACACTGTAGAAGACAACATTGATGCACAGTATGAAAAGGTTCATAGTGACCTGATTCGTGAGATAAGCAGTCTGATTGGAAAGGAGGAAGAGTAATGCCAAAGGAATATCGTACTATTCAAGAGGTTGCTGGTCCTCTGATGCTTGTAAAAAACGTAGAAAATGTAAAGTATGATGAGCTTGGTGAGATAGAGCTTAGCAACGGTGAGAGACGTCGTTGCAAGGTTCTTGAGATAGATGGTTCAAATGCACTTGTTCAGCTTTTCGATAGTGCTACTGGTATCAACCTTGAAAGCAGTAAGGTTAAGTTCTTAGGCCGTTCACTTGAGCTGGGTGTTTCAGGTGACATGCTTGGCCGTGTATTTGACGGTATGGGCCGTACAATTGATGGTGGTCCTGAAATAATACCTGAAGCTCGTATGGATATAAATGGTCTGCCTATGAATCCGGCTGCCAGAGCTTATCCTTCAGAGTTCATTGAAACTGGTGTTTCTGCCATTGATGGACTTAATACACTTGTTCGTGGACAGAAGCTTCCTATATTCTCTGCATCAGGTCTTCCTCATGCACAGCTTGCTGCTCAGATAGCAAGACAGGCTAAGGTTAAGGGCAAGGATGAGAAGTTCGCCGTTGTATTTGCGGCTATGGGTATTACATTTGAAGAGGCACATTTCTTCGAGGAATCATTCCGAGATAGTGGTGCCATCGACAGAACAGTACTCTTTACAAATCTTGCAAACGACCCTGCTGTTGAACGTATATCTACTCCACGTATGGCGCTTACAGCTGCAGAGTATCTGGCATTTGAAAAAGGAATGCACGTTCTTGTAATAATGACAGATATTACTAACTACGCTGATGCACTTCGTGAGATATCAGCTGCTCGTAAGGAGGTTCCAGGACGTAGAGGTTATCCTGGTTACATGTACACTGACCTTGCTACTATGTATGAAAGAGCAGGCCGTCAGAGAGGTAAGGATGGTTCTATAACAATGATCCCAATCCTTACAATGCCTGAAGATGATAAGACACATCCAATCCCTGACCTTACAGGTTACATCACAGAGGGACAGATAATCCTCAGCCGTGAGCTGTATCGTAAGGGTATTACACCACCTATAGATGTTCTTCCTTCACTTTCACGTCTTAAGGATAAGGGTATCGGTGAAGGCAAGACAAGAGGAGATCATGCTGCAACCATGAACCAGCTGTTCTCTGCATATGCGCGTGGTAAGGAAGCTAAGGAACTTATGGTTATCCTTGGTGAAGCAGCGCTTACAGATATAGATATTTTATATGCTAAGTTCGCTGATGAATTTGAGAAGAAGTATGTATCACAGGGCTATCAGGCAGACAGAGATATTGAGGAAACACTTAATATCGGCTGGGAGTTACTCAGATTACTGCCTAGATCAGAATTGAAGAGAATTAATGACAAGTTCTTAGATCAATACTACGAGGGATAAATTATGGCATCTACAACAGTAATTCCAACACGTATGGAATTAACCCGTTTAAAGAAAAAACTTAATACGGCTGTTAAAGGTCATCGACTCCTGAAGGACAAGAGAGATGAGCTTATGCGTGAATTCCTGGATCTGGTCAGAATAAATCTTGAGCTTAGAGAGAAGGTCGAGAAGGGCATAGAAGCTGCTAACAAGAACTTCGTTCTTGCAAAGGCGGGAATGTCTGAGCAGACACTTAGAACTGCTCTTATGGCTCCAAAGCAGGAAGTAACTCTTGTACAGGATAAGAAGAATGTTATGAGTGTTGATATTCCTGTATTTGACTTCAAGACAAGAACACCGGATGAGAATGATATATATTCATATGGATTTGCATTTACATCTGGAGATCTTGATGGGGCAGTTGATTCTCTTGCTGATGTATTACCTGATATGCTTAAACTGGCTGAAGTTGAGAAATCCTGTCAGTTAATGGCAGCAGAGATAGAGAAGACCAGAAGACGTGTTAATGCTCTGGAGCATGTTATAATACCTGAGACACAGGCTAGTATTAAATATATAACAATGAAGCTTGATGAGAATGAACGTAGTACACAGGTAAGACTTATGAAAGTTAAGTCTATGATGCTTGAGCAGGCACATCACTATTCTGAGAAGGATGCATAGTGTTGAAATGAATTAATTGATATAACCAGGTTCTAATCGGACCTGGTTATTTTTTTATGTCGTATTATAGTACCGTTATTGTATCATATATGTAGTATT
>CAMHCL010000174.1 GCA_946183625.1 uncultured Lachnospiraceae bacterium | reverse complement strand
TATAGAGGAGTCTGGTATATTAATAATAAATTATCGAATGGTAATAGATGAAAAACTTGTGTATGTTGGACTCAGGGGAGTATTGGTTGATGATAATGAAGGACAGAGGCTTGTAATTGGTATAAGTAATATAGATTCTCAGGTTCGTCGCGACCAGGATTATGGGAATAAGAATACATAAAGCTTGATTTTTAGGTCAAAAAAGAATATGCTAATAACTGTTTTTGAAGCGATATTATGAATCTATATTAGTCAGAGAGGAGATATACTATGCAACCTGTAAAGGAAGGAAAAGTAAGAGAAATATATGATAATGGCGACAGCCTCATCATGGTGGCAACAGACAGAATCAGCTGCTATGACGTAATACTTAAGAACCAGATTGTTAAGAAGGGTACTGTACTTACACAGATGTCTAAATTCTGGTTTAACATGACTGAGGATATACTTCCAAATCATATGATCACAACTGATGTAAATGAAATGCCTGAGTTTTTCCAGAAGCCTGAGTTTACAGGAAACAGCATGATGTGCAAGAAGCTTACAATGCTTCCTGTTGAGTGTATCGTTCGTGGCTATATCACAGGCAGTGGCTGGGCAAGCTATCAGGAGAATGGTACTGTATGTGGCATTAAGCTCCCTGAGGGACTTGTTGAGTCAGAGAAGCTTCCTGAACCTATATATACACCATCTACTAAGGCTGAGATTGGTGATCATGATGAGAATATATCATTTGAGCAGTCAGTTGATGTACTGGAGAAGGAGTTCCCAGGCAAGGGACGTGAATATGCAGAGAAGCTTCGCGATTATACAATAGCTCTTTATAAGAAATGTGCTGATTACGCACTTACAAAGGGAATAATTATAGCAGATACAAAGTTTGAGTTTGGTCTTGATGAGAATGGGGAGATAGTACTTGGAGATGAGATGCTTACACCAGATTCATCCCGTTTCTGGCCTGCAGATGGATATGAGAAGGGTAAGGGTCAGCCTTCCTTTGATAAGCAGTTTGCACGTGATTGGCTGAAGTCAGATGAGAATAAGAATGAACCTGAAAATTGGGAACTTCCACAGGATATAGTTGATAAGACAATAGATAAGTATCTGTCGGCATATAAGATGCTTACAGGAGAAGATCTGTAAAGAGTTCTGAAGATAGAAGTACATGTCAGATGTTAGTAAAAAATTTTTTTAAAAAAAATTGTCGAATTAATTTATCTATCGTTGTATATAATATGTGAAAAGAAAATAGATATTATTAAGGAGGGTTTTTATTATGGCAAACAGATTTGCAGAATTAACAGATGACAAGGATCTCAAGGTGGAGTTTCAGAAGATTGATGACTTACTCTCAAAGGAAGAAAGCAAAGAGAAGTTATCTAAAATGACTACTCCGGAGGAAGTGATTTCATTCTTTGAAGAAAACGGATATACATATTCGGACGAAGCAAAGAAGGAAATAATGGGACTTTCAAAACATTATAACGACGGAGAACTTACCGAGGATGATCTTGCAGAAGTGTCTGGTGGATGGTCATGGGGCCTGTTTGGAGCAGGTACAGCAGTTGGTGGATTATTTGGTGGAGCAATTGGTTGTGTTGGTGCACTTTGTGCATTAACAGGTCCGGTTGGATGGATAGTCGGAGGCTGTGCTCTTGCTGGAGCTGCTGCAGTTGGTATTGCATCAGGTCTTGATGACTAAATCTTAAAAAGGTGGAACAGTATCTCAGATACTGTTCCACCTTTTTTTGTATGATTTTATAAAAATCTTGATATCGGGTTATATCTATTCAAACTTAGCTATAACTTCTTCGTTAGCCTTAGCAGCTGCCTCAGCCATTTTAGTACGTTCCTGGAGCAGCTTTTCTTTTACTTCAGGGAATTTAATTGAAAGTATTTCAAGAGCGAGCCATGCAGCGTTCTTTCCACCATTTATAGCAACAGTAGCTACAGGAATTCCAGGTGGCATCTGAACTATAGAGTAGAGTGCATCAGTACCATCAAGTACTGAACCTGAAAGTGGAACGCCAATTACAGGAAGTACTGTCATGGAAGCAACAACTCCCGGAAGTGCAGCAGCCATACCGGCAGCTGTGATGATAACATCTGTTCCATTAGTATTTACTTCGTCCATGAACTCGGCAAGTGCAGCATGAGCTCTGTGAGCGGAGAGGCATCTTACTTGAACCTCTACACCATAATCCTTGAGAATACCAACAGCAGGCTCAACCTTTGGAAGGTCGCTGGTGGATCCCATGATAATCGCAACTTTCATATCGTTTCCTCAACTTTCATGATATATATTAATAACATTTTTTACTAAGAAGCCTTTTAATTATAACCATCAGTACATTTTGATGCAAGTGAAATGTACTGATGAATGCATTTGTTTTCTATGGATAATGTCATTAAAAAATGATAATATGACATAGGTATAAAATAAAAATTAAGTGGGGATAAACATTTGATAATATACATTCTTAGACATGGAACTACAGAGTGGAACAGAGATCATAAGATTCAGGGCTCCACAGATATATTGCTTGATGATGTAGGAAGAGAGATGGCCAGGCAGACGGGACTTAGCCTCAGGGATAAGGGCGTAAAGTTTGATGTGGTATATTCCAGTCCTCTTAAGAGAGCGTATCAGACAGCACTTATGGTATCGAAACCGGATATGGAATCCTATGATTCAGATAACGGGGAAAACAGCGGTATCATTCTGGATGACAGGTTGCGTGAGCTCTGTTTCGGCCGACAGGAAGGTCAGCGTACAGATTCAATGATGTATGATCCTTCAGTTCCCTTCAGGTACTTCAAGGATAAACCTGATAAGTATGATGAGTTAAGTGAGATGGAAGAGGATATCGAAAGTCTGACGGGGCTCTGTGCAAGAGCCAGGACATTTCTACAGGAGATAATAGAAAAATCTACAGAGATAAGTCCTGAATCGACG
>CAMHCL010000173.1 GCA_946183625.1 uncultured Lachnospiraceae bacterium | reverse complement strand
CTCTTAAAAATGCCGGAATAAAAAATGGAACTATCATTACTAAATGGAACGGTAAGCCTATCGATGAATACTTTGGAGAATTAAGCTACTACTTTGAGCAGTATCCGGTACGTGAAAATGAAGAGTTTTATCAGCCTGTATATGTTGCAGGAATCGGCATGGGTATGAATTATGGTGAAACCTATGTGCCGGCAGATGAAAAGTCTTCCTCATCAGCTGAAATTACATTTTTAAATGATGATGGTATTGAAGAAACTGTAACAGCGCCGAGTCTGAGTGCATATTTCCCAAGAATGTATGATACTATATACAGGCTTGATGCTGGAACCAATATCAGCAACCTTGAGTGGCAGGAGATAGATGAAGAAACTGTAATGATGCGTATCAGTGAGATGGCATATGACCAGGAAACTTATAATGGTGCCGACTATACTGAAATGACAGATGAACTGAGAAAACAGGTGCTGGATTATAAATCGAAAGGAATTAAGAATATAGTAATTGACCTGAGGTGCAATGGCGGTGGCAGTCCTTACTTCGTGGAAGGTGTGGCATGTCTCTTTGCACCGGAAGGGGAACACAGTGTTTACTACAGTGCTGTTATAAATGAAGATACTGCATCCTTCGAAAGAGATGAAGATGGTATGTATAAAAAGGGCGACCTCTTTACCTATCAGGGAGAAAACCTCTGGGCTGATGGAAATATAATCCTTTTGGTGAATAATCACTGTGTAAGCGCCGGGGATGATATGACATATGTTATGGGAGATTTTCCTAATGTTAAGATTATGGGTACTACAAGGTCTAACAGCTCCTGTCAGGCAGTGAAAGGAGTAGAGCTTTCAAGCGGAAGTGTAAGCTTTTCGGCTGTGCCGAACCTGCTTCCAAGTGGCGAGGTCGTTATAGATACATTTACGGACCATGTGGGAAGAACGCCTTTTGATGAAAAGATTCCTATGACACAGGAACTTATAAGTGGTATATTTGATAAAGGAGATGACTATATACTGAAATATGCGGTTGATTCTTTCACTGACTACTAAAAGGGAGATAATACATGAGAAGGGTGCTCATAGTAGAAGATGACAGGGAAATAAGAACCCTGCTAAAGGACTTTTTGATTGAAAATGAATATGAAGTAATTGAAGCATGTAATGGAAGGGAAGCCTCTGCCTGTATCCGGACAGAGGCTTATGATATTATCCTGATGGATATGATGCTTCCATATAAGTCAGGAAATGATCTGATAAGAGAGTTAAGAGAGTCATCAGCAACCGGGATAAAAGATACCCCGGTTATTGTTATTTCTGCAAAGTCCTCAAAGGATACAAGACTTGAAGCATTAAAGATGGGTGCCGATGACTATATAGTGAAACCATTTGATATGGATGAGGTACTGGTAAGAATTGAAGTGGTACTTAGGAGAAGCGGTCAAGAGACTAAAGAAGATGAAAGTACTTTGTCATATAATGGTATAGAAATGAATCCAGAATGTAATTCTGTAAGCTATAGGGGGATGCCAATCAGATTGACTGCCAAGGAAATGCATCTGTTGCAGATCTTTCTGGAGAATCCGCAAAAAACATTTTCAAAGGCTAATCTATATAAATCAGTATGGAATGATGATTATATCTATGAGGATAATACCATCAATGTACATATGAGTAACCTTAGAAATAAACTCAGGAAAATAACAGGGGAAGAAGTGATAGAAACTGTATGGGGAATAGGATATAAACTAAGGGATAATAAGGGATAGATGATGAAAATATGTATCATTATTATACTGGCCATTATATGTCTCGTCTTAATAATAAGGCTTCTGGTTATAAGGGCGAATCTGGATAGTATAGTAAAAGAGCTTAGGAAAACCCGAAAAGAAGATTATAACAGACAGCTTAGAGTTGACCTCAGCAGCGGAAGTGTTGCGAGAGTTGCTTCAGAGATAAATAAGAATCTGGATTACCAGAAAGAACTGAAGTTGGAAAGTGACAGATCTAGAAGACAGCTAAAGCAGTCAGTTTCCGATATAGCCCACGACTTAAGGACTCCTCTAACAGTTGTGAAGGGGAATTTGCAAATGCTTGAAAAAGAGGATCTGTCAGAGAAGGGGAAGCAGTACCTGGAGGTCAGTAGAAAAAAGGCGGATATGCTGAAGGAGATGGTAGATGAATTCTTCGAGATGTCTGTGCTTGAAAGTGATGTCGGGGATGTTACATTTGAAAGTATTGACCTGATCAGCTTCATAACGGATTTTCTTATTGAGAATGAGGCACTGATAAGGGAGAAGGGGCTGGAGCCGGAGGTGGACTTTCCTGATAAAACCATACGGATTATGGCAGACAGGGAGATTCTCTCAAGAGTCTTCGGTAATTTATTTAACAATATTCTGAAATATGCCAGAGACAGCTTTACCATCGGTATAGAGGAAGGGGAAGATTCTGTGGCTTATGTCAGAATATCTAATCGTGTAGACAGTCCTGATGAGATAGATATTTCTCGTATATTTGACAGAACCTATAGAGCTGATAAAGCGAGATCTGTAGGTGGAGCGGGACTTGGATTATACATAACAAAGCTTCTTGTGGAAAAGCAAAAGGGAAAGGTAGAAGCAGAGATTATAGATGATAATCTTGTATTTACTGTAAAGCTTAATAAATCTGAATAGTGAAGTGAAAGAAGGCTTTTAGGGAATCTCTTCATAATTATAAATCGGAAGAAAAGGAGCAGATGCAGTATTTGGAGTCACAGGAACAGCCGTTGCATATATTTACCTTGTAATGTTTAAAAGGAATGGTTTGGTTGCTAAATAGATAAGTTCCACAGTTTGTAGGGATGAACGGTGGAGCGTTATAATGGAATATATTCCAGGTTAGGGGGTTGAGGATTATTAGCTGATGATACGAGAAGCGAGAAAAGAAGATTTGGAAGCACTTTTGGAACTGTATCTTTACTTACATGAAGACAGT
>CAMHCL010000172.1 GCA_946183625.1 uncultured Lachnospiraceae bacterium | reverse complement strand
CCAATTCCGCTAAAAATGTTATGTAAACTAGTATTGCGAATTATCTATTCAAATTTATTATTATTAAAATCTTCTTCCGTAATGATAGGAACTCCAAGGCTCTTCGCTTTCTTATTCTTTGAAGAGTTGGATGCAATATCATTATTTATGAGGAAACTGGTCTTGGCACTAACTGAACCTGCAACCTTGCCGCCTCTGTCTTCTATCTCTTTCTTAAGAGCATCTCTGTTTGGATATGTCTCAAGGGAACCAGTTATAACGAAGGTAAATCCTTCCAGATCCTGCTCTCTGTTATTTTCTTCAATGATAAAATGTACTTCTTCGAGAAGTTTTCTCACTTCCGATACATTTGTCTCATTTTTAAAGTAAGCTACAAAATCACGAGCCAAAACTTCGCCGACCTTCTCAATCTCCATAAGGTCTTCTTCGTTGGCATTCATGATAGCTTCGAAATCACTCTTGTATGCCTTTACGACCAGCTTGGCATTTGCCACACCAAAGCCCGGTATTCCAAGACCATACAGGAAGCCTGCCATATCAGCATTTCTTGATTCGTCAACAGCAGCTATCAGTTTATCATATGAACGCTGTCCAAAGCCATCCATATTTACTATGACATCCTTATGCTCTGACAGCTTATATATATCGGAAAGGCTGTGCATTATACCGGCACCTATGAATCTCTCAATAGTTGCCTCAGACATACCATCTATATTCATGGCATTCCTCGAAACAAAAAGTGAGAAAAGCTTTATATTCTTTGCAGGGCACGCCGGATTATTACAGTTCAAGGTCTCAGAGCCATTATCGTTCCTGATCTCTGTTGCACCGCCACAGGCAGGACATTTATCAGGAATCACAAAGTTACCCGACTTAGTCAGATTAACCGACAGCTGAGGAATGATCATGTTAGCCTTATAAACCCTGATCTTATCTCCTATACCCAGCTGCATATCTCTCACGTAACTGATGTTATGTAAACTAGCACGGCTTACCTCAGTTCCTTCCAGATCAACTGTATCAAATATAGCTACAGGATTGATAAGGCCTGTTCTGGATGGACTCCATTCGATTTCTCTGAGCACAGTCTCAGCCTCTTCATCTCTCCATTTGAACGCTATGGCATCCTTAGGGAACTTGGCTGTGGTACCCAGACTCTTTCCATAAGCCGTATCATCAAAGCTAAGCACAAGGCCGTCTGTAGGGAAATCATTACTTGGAATCTTGTCTGAAAACCATTTAACCATATCAGGCAGAGTTGCTGAAGTAACAGGCTTATACTCTACAGTTTCAAAACCAAGAGAAGTAAGCGTTTCAAAACGCTTTGTAAAGCTGTTCTCAAAACTCTCCATCAGCTCTGCATCCTCAGGATCAACCATTGAAAATGCGTAGAACCTGACATTACGCTCCGCCGTAATACGACTGTTCAGCTGTCTTACAGAACCGCTGCAGAGATTACGTGGATTCTTGTATTTTGCATCTATATCAGCAATAGTTGCATTTATTCTTTCAAACTCAGAATAAGTTATTATAGCCTCGCCTCTTATAACAAGGCGGCCTTTATAGCTTATCTTACCCGGTATATTTACAAATGTTCTGGCATTGGCAGTTATAACCTCACCAATCTCACCATTACCACGGGTAACAGCCTTGCTGAGTTCACCATTCTCGTAAGTAAGAACCACCGTCAGGCCATCCATCTTCCATGAAAGCAGCCCCTTCTTGTCACCCAGCCAGCTCACCAGCGCATCCACTTCCTTCGTCTTATCCAGCGAAAGCATTCGTGAAGGATGACGCTCCTTAGGAAGCTCACTGACCACCTCATAACCAACCTTCTGAGAAGGACTGTTGGCGTATACCGTCCCAGTCTTCTCCTCCAGAGCGAGCAGTTCGTCATAAAGCTTATCATACTCGAAGTTACTCATTATCTCATGGTCCTCGGCATAGTAAGCCTTAGACGCCTCATTTAAGATGTCTATGAGTTCACGTATTCTTGAATTGTCATCTGTCTGATTATTGTCAAATGTACTGCTATCACTCATCTGCACATCCCCCTGAGCTTTCGCTCTTCATCCGGTTCCAGGAACCTGTATTCACCCGGTTTCAGATCACCGATTTTGATATTCATAACCCTTATTCTCTTCAGGTATACAACCCTGTATCCCAAATATTCGCACATCCTTCTGATCTGTCTGTTAATACCCTCAGTAAGGATGATGCTAAATGTATTCGGTCCCTTCTTATAAACCTTGCAAGGTCTTGTAACCCTGTCCAGTATAGGAACCCCCGATCTCATGGCCTTAAGAAAAGCCTCGTCTATCTCCTTGTCAACTCTTACTACATATTCCTTCTCATGATGATTACGAGCCTTCTGAATCTGATTAGCCAGCTCGCCATCATTAGTAAGAAGAAGCAGTCCCTGGGAATCCTTATCAAGCCTTCCCACATAATACAGATTGCCATCAGCCTCCACATCCAGCTTACGGAATATACTATCCTTATCCGCTTCCTTGGAAGTGCACACTAAACCAAGAGGCTTGTTATAAGCAACTATAACATCTTTATGCGACTTGATAGAAACGTCAACGCCATTATACATAACGACATCACCGTCACCCACCATATCGCCCATTTGAGCTATATTACCATTTATCGTTATAAGTCCTTCAGCAACAGCTTCATCAGCCTTTCTCCTGGAAAGAACCCCTGCCTGACTGAGGTACTTATTTATTCTCATCTTATCGCTCATATCTCGCTCAATCTCTCACTACATAATTATTGATAATATCATTTTAGAGTCGATTTTTCAACACATCTGCTTATAGTAAATTATTATAAATCCATTCTTCAATATGTAGATGAAACAACCGCTAGCATATATCTCCCTACAGACCATTGCGGGTCTCGGCGCTTAGCGATTCACAAGCACAAAGTGCGTAGTGAGAGCTTAGCGAAACGAAGCAGAGGTAAAGCTCTGCTGAGTGACCGTTAGG
>CAMHCL010000171.1 GCA_946183625.1 uncultured Lachnospiraceae bacterium | reverse complement strand
AATCTGTTCCTCATTCATCTTCACAAGACATTCAGCAAACGCCTTTACAGCACCGGCCGAATCAAGCATGTCAGTTCCATCAATAATGAGCGGCATGCTGTCCTCAGATATATGCTTTGATATACTGAGTCTTGCTGCGAGATTGATAAGTGACATATCCTTCTTAGGAATATCATTGAGGTATGCACCTGCATCACCCTTAGTTACGATCATTCTGCCCTCATCGTCAAATGTAACGCTGTCGAATTTTCCTCTGGAAAGAGTTGGAAGAAATTCAGACAGATTTCCCAGAATGTTATTGAAGGATATCTCCTTATACTTCTCAGATATCTGGTTGATCTTATTGATGGCAAAATCTATAGCTCTTACTTCGTCTTCAAGTTCACTCTTCTTCTTGAATACTGTATCAAATTCAGCACGAAGGAGATTCCTCTCTCTTCTCTTGGTAAGCAGCGCATCTTCCTTCTCTTTAAGAAGTCGCTTGTTCTCCTGATAAACATTTGCGAATTCCATGTCTATCTCGATTTCCTGCTGTTTCTCTGCTTCTTCCTTCAGTTCCTGTATAACCTTCTTGAACTCAGCTTCATCAGGAGTACTGTCTACATCCTCAGTGACAAATACACCCTTTGCAATAAGTCCGTCGATGATCGTATATACTACAAAACCTGCGGTAAACAGTACGAAGAGCTGTCTGATAACAGGCTCAAAAGGAATCATATAAACTATTGCAGTTATAACAAGGACAACAAATACACCTGTTCCAAGAATAACAGGAATTCTGTCAGTAAACTTTATATCCTGCTTCTCTTTATCCTTCTCAGATTCGACAGGAGCTGCCCCCTCTTCCTCTTTCTGAACTGTCTCAGAAACCTGATTCAGCTTCTGATCCATTTCATCTTCATATTCATATTTTACAGAACCATCCTCGCCTTCAATCAGCTTACGAGCTTCTCTCTTGCGGCGCTCAACCTCGATGCTGAAATCCTCATTCAGCTTCTTGATTTCTTCATCAACTGCATCGATTTCCTCATCAAGTCCGTCGTATTCAGCGATCCTCTTATCCAGCTCATCAAGTCTTCTGACCAGTGGCTTAGGTACATGCTTCTTCTTCTCATTTTCCAGATAAGCTATAGCCTTAGCCTTATTTATATCCGAAGAACCTGTAAGTGTAAGATTCGTAAGATAATCTCTGAGACTGTCACTTACATTTTCACCATTAGGATCAGCCTCTTCTATTATCTTAGTATCGATGTACGAATTCTTATCTGTATCTGTCAGTGTTCCGAAAAGCGAATGTCTGTTGTTCAGTCTCACTTCACGTCCGGACTGAATATCCATTACAGAAGTATTCTTAGCTCCTGCCAGAAAGCTTCTCTCTACAAGATAGGATACTCCATCCTTCTTTATATATGCAGCACCTGCATACTCAGAACCAAACTGAGGCTTTCTCTTCTCATAATCAGATCTGACCTCTGTGATGCCTTCACGCTTATGGATACCATATATCATTCCTACTATGAAATCCTTTATAGTAGTCTTTCCTGATTCCTTATCACCAACTACAAGATTGATACCAGGTTTCAGGTCCATGGATTGGCTATGAAATTTTCCAAAGTCCTTAATTGATATCTTTGTAAAATACATTTATTTGTTATCTCCTGCCATTATAAGAGCTTCCAGTCCGTATCTAAGAGCATTACGTCTTATGCTGTCGTCAACTGAATAACTCTTCTCAACTTCTTTAATAAATCCACCTAAAACATTATTATCATTCTCTTCCTTCAGAATGTTCTTATCTGTTTCGGTGATGACCAGATTCTTGACCTCAAGGATATTGAATCTGTTCTGTATTCTGGTAAGATCCAGCTTTACACTCTCTGCCGAGAAGCCTTTAATGGTAATAGTATAAATGTTCTCATTACCCAGCTTCATCATCTTCTCTTCAAGATTTGAAACTATCTCATCATTTGTGAGTCCCGGAATAAGTGTAATAACGATCTCTACATAGCTTCTGCTGGCAATCGGATCCCAGTTGATGGTTGTTCCCTGATCAGTAATCTCACCCATGATGATACCATGTCTTCCTGTCTCTTCAGGTGACAGCGGCTCGAGTGATCCAGCATAAGCCATTCTGTTTCTAAGTATATGTACAGGCTTTCTGATGTAACCCATAGCTACATAGTCGAAGCCCTTCTTAGCTATTACTTCCTTTCTGAAAGGCATAGTAGTTTTTCCACCACCATGACCCAGAAGAATATTCACCGCGTCCTCTCTGCCTGGATTTATATTTTCAAGCACGCGCTCTGTATACTCAGGCCGAGCATAACTAAAACCTGTGACACAGGTGTTTATTCCCTTGAGATAAGCATTTATAGTTTTTCCCGGTGGAATAAGAACTGTCCTGGAATTAAACTTATAAGAAGCAACCTCAGAATCTTCAGGAATATAATCACAGCTGCCTGCGATCATAACAGTTCTGGCCTTCTCAAGTCTTCCAAGCTTTTCATCTACGATTTTAATCTGTTCAAGAGTAGGTGACTTATCGAAAAGGCCGCCGGCAATGAGCAGGAGGTCTATATCCTTCTCATTACATATGTCTATGACCCTCTCAAAGGTTTCCTCTATCTCCTTCGGCCTGTTCTTCTCCCAGTCTGCATCCCCTAAAGGTTCAGAAAACAGATGAACATCGGCTATATGAATAAATTTCATAATGTATTCCTTCTTTTGTTCAACATAATAAAATTAGAGTGTACGCATATGCACACGTACACTCTATTATAAACTGTATTTACTATAAATGTCTAGTAATTCTCTTCGCTTACTTCAAAGAAACTTTGTGGATGATTGCAAGCAGGACATACATCTGGAGCCTTTGTTCCAACTACTACATGTCCACAGTTACGGCACTCCCATACCTTAACTTCGCTCTTCTCAAATACCTGCTTTGTCTCAACATTATTAAGAAGCGCTCTGTATCTCTCCTCATGACGCTTCTCGATAGCAGCAACCAGTCTGAATTTCTCAGCCAGTTCAGGGAAACCTTCCTCTTCAGCTGTCTTAGCAAAGCCATCATACATATCTGTCCACTCGTAATT
>CAMHCL010000170.1 GCA_946183625.1 uncultured Lachnospiraceae bacterium | reverse complement strand
GATGAGATTTGGCAAATATATAACTGTCTTGAAGAATCTCTGACACTTAAGCTTCAGGCTTGGATCTGTGAACCATGCACCAAGAAGAAGTGAAAAGAATATCTGTGGAATAAAACCTATGATCCACATGATGAGAGTATTCTTAAAATACTTAAGCATGTCACCATTTTTGAAAATATCCACAAAATTCTTAAAACCAACAAAGTTTGGACCTATCTGGTTAAGACCCGATTTATAATTCTCAAATAAACTGTTATAGAATGTTCTGATAAGTGGAACTAATGAGAATAAAAGATACACTACAACGAAAGGTATAAGGAAATAATATCCCCATCTGTTATATCTAACGATATTACCCTTTTTCTGCTTTTCCATAATTTCCTCCAAATACTTCTGAACCCTACCTCGTTTCAGAAACTACAGTGGCCTTTTAATCAATTAAAAGGCTGCTGTCGCCTCTGAAAGGGCAAAAATAACCACCTGCCCGCCATCATAACAGGCAGGTGGAACTCTAAGTTCGCTTAAAATAGTTTTTCAAGAGTAATTTAAATTACTGCTATTTTAAATCACCTATTCTTACAAATTAGTATGTAAGCTCTGGGTACTTCTCTGTAACTGCCTTGTAGAAGTTATCTGTAGCCTCTTCAAGACTTGCATTTCCATCGAAGTAGTTTGTCATATTGTTCTGGAACTCTTCGTTACATCCCTGATCGTATGCTGAAATGTTGCTCATGTCAACCTTCTCTGCACCTGCAGCGAGCATTGCGTATGGGTTCTGTCCGCCAAGGATTGCGCTTGCGAAAGATGAATCTGATGCAAGCTCATTAAGAAGTGTTGGGCAGTTTACACAATCTGAATCCTTCTGAACGATTTCCTTAAGAACAGCCTTGTCTGTTGTCATTGTAAGCATAATATCCTTTACAAGTGTTGGATTATCTGTTCCGTTAGCTGCTGCAATCCAAGTTCCACCCCAATAGAATGCCTGTGGTCCAACTGTGTAGCCCCATCTGCCTGAATTAGCAATTGAGCCTTCCTTATCAGCTGCCATACAGAAGTTGATGAGCCAAGCTGGTCCAAAGTAAGAGAATACCTTTCCATCTGGATAGAAACCTGCTGACCACTCATCACCCCAAAGAGTAAATGTTGTTGTCTCGCCTGCATCTACAAGAGCCTTTGAGTCTGTAACCCACTGTGAAAGGTTTGCATCAATTGTAATCTTTCCATCAACTACCCATGGAGTTGATACATTATTTGAATATACACGGTATGTATCGTTAACTGTTGAAACTACCTTGTAGCCAGCATCCTTAAGCTTAGCTGCTGTTGTGTTAAATGTAGCCCAATCCTTTACGAATTCCTGAACTGCATCTGGATCTTCTGTTCCGAGAACCTCTGCTGCTGCATCACGGTTGTAAATAAGACCAGCTGAGCAAGCCTGCCATGAAAGACCCTTTAACTTTCCATCTGAACTTGTAACGATATCCTTTGTGTACTGATACTGATCTGCGATATCTGCATCTGTAATGCCAAGATCTGCAACTGGCATTGATACATCGTTATTAACATACTTAAGAGCATAGTCTGCTTCCATAAGGAAGATATCTACCTTATCATCAGCTGCTGCGTTAGCATTATCTGGAAGAATCTTGTCAAGCTGATTCTGATAAGCATTATCCTTTGTAGGTGTGATTGTCCATACTACATCAACATCACCGATCTTACCATGAGTAGCATCTACTTCTGTGTATCCTGGATAATGATCTGTAACTCTTGACTTGAACTCTTCGTTCCAGCACTGGATGTTAAGAACTGAACCTTCGCCTTCACCAGATGGTGTAGCTGCTGCTGTTGTTGTTGAATCTGTTCCAGCGTCTGTTCCAGCATCTGTTGCTTTTGTTGTTGCTGCTGTTGTTGCTGTTGTTGAATCCTGTGTCTTGTCTCCGCATCCTGCGAAGCTTGCTGCTGCCATAGCAACTGTAAGTGACAGTGCCATAAATCTGTTGAACTTTCTCATAAATTCAATTCCTCCTTTAAAATTTAAGTCGGCTTACCGACTTTCCTATGAGAACATGCCCTTGTATGATTTCTCTCGAAAGAGATGTAGTTTTGGGCTTCTCGATTAAACGAATAAGATTTGCTGCGGCCGTCTTTCCTAATTTGGAAGTATCCTGCTCGACAGTAGTGAGCGATGGTTCCATGACCTTCGAATAACTAATGCCATCGTAGCCGACCACAGAGATATCCTCTGGGATTCTTAATCCCCTTGCTTTTATTTCATTTATACCACCGATGGCTGCAAAGTCATCCGGATATAAGATGCAGGTAGGTGGATCCTTTAAATCTAAAAGCTTTGCAGTGCAATCTTTAGATTTGTCTGGATTTCTATAACTGCTTTGAAGAACGTATTCATCTGGTACTACGACACCAAGCTCATCGATTGTTCGATAAAAGCCTGTCAGACGGTCTCGGGTTACCGACGTTTCGTCTCCGTAAATAAAAGCAATTTTCCTGTGACCCATGTCATAAACATATTTCACAAGCTCGCTAATACCTCTGCCATTGTCAGAACTAACTGACATAGCATTGTCAAAGACATGATCGATAGTAACAACCGGTAGTTCTGACTTTATCAGTTCTGCTACTTCCGGAAGGTTATAATCGATGCAGACCATTACGACACCATCTACACCACGATATCTGCAGTGCTCCAAATATGTAACCTGCCGCCCGCCGATCTTATTATATATGAACGTAATGTCATATCCTCTAGATTCAGCCTCTTGCTTTATAGCTTGTAGGAGCTGAGCATAATACTCGTTGGTAAAACCGTTTCCGGCTGCATCCTCGAAGAGAATGCCTATGTTGTAGGAACGGTTTGTCTTAAGGGCTATTGCTGCAGCGTTTGGGAAATAACCCATTTCCTGAGCCGTGTCCTTAATTAATTTCCGCTTTGATTCACTGATGTCGCTGTACCCATTAAGTGCCTTGCTGACTGTAGCTACCGAAACATGGCACCTAGCAGCAATGTCTTTAACAGATACCATAAATGCTTGCCTCCAACATTTAAAATCACCGCTTAACGTACTTAATCGTTTTCG
>CAMHCL010000169.1 GCA_946183625.1 uncultured Lachnospiraceae bacterium | reverse complement strand
GTTTCCATCAGTTTCCGCTGCTCTTCCTCGTTCATAAGCTTATAAAGCTTATCAGTCCAAAGGTTACAAATGAGGATCTTGTTACCGGCATGACTATCCGCCAGAGTATCCTCCAGTCTCCCGCTCCATCGAGCTTCGCAGCCTCGATCAGTTCACTCGGGAATTGCAGAAATGCAGTCCTCAGCAGAAATATTCCAAATATGCTCACACACTGTGAAACAATGAGGCCTGTTCTGGTATTAAGCAGGTTCATTTTCGCAAGAAGCACAAAGCACGGAATGTAGGTTGCGCAGGACGGCAGCATGTAGGTTGCCATCACAAGTCCAAAGAGAAGGTTTCTTCCCTTAAACTTCATAAAGGAAAATGCATACGCCAGCATTGCGCCTGTCACTATCTGGATCGCTGTTGCTGCAAGTGCGATCATAAGACTGTTTCCAACATATTTAAGAAGCGGTGAGTCCGTAACGACCTCGATTATATTTTCCAGATGTATAATGTCTGGAAGTATCATCTCCGGGTTCATGGCTTCGCGGCTTGTCTTTACACTTCCCAGCACCATCCATATCAGCGGAAAGATCATCACAAAGCAGGCGGTGCATAAAACCAGATGCTTGATTATAGTTATTAGCTTTTTCATTTATATCACCAATTTTTCTCTGAAAGCTTACTAATAGTTCACCCATTTTTTTGACAGTCTGAACTGCAGGAATGAAAGTGTTACTGTAAGTATCACTATCACAACTGCGACTGCCGACGCCCTGCCCATCTTGAATTCCTCGAAGCCGAGCTGATAATAAAGATAGGTAAGCGTCCTGGTGCTTCCTGATGGCCCGCCCTGTGTAAGTATCTGTATCTGATCATAGGCCTTAAGTGCATCAACCATCGTGATTATAGTCAGGAAAAATGTAGTCGGCGAAATTCCTGGGATCGTGATATAGATCAGCTTCTTCCAAAATCCCGCACCATCCAGCGCCGCTGCCTCATATCTATCAGAAGGTATCCTGTCGAGTGCCGTGAGATAGAAGATACATGCATAACCAATTCCCTTCCATACTGTAACAATTATTACTGAGAGAAGAGCTGTGTCACTGCTGCTGATCCAGTTTAATGCCGGCAGATGAAATATACTTAAGATTTCATTTGCGAGGCCGCCCTTTGACTGGAATATCCAGCTCCATACAATTGATACGGCAACAGTAGGTGTTATCCATGGGGAGAATACCAGGAAACGGTAGATGGCCTTGCCCTTCAGCTCGCTTTGAAGAAGAAGTGCAAAGGCAAGTCCGATAAGGATTGTAGGAACGATTGTTCCTATTGCGAAGACACCTGTATGTCCCAGCGCATCCCAGAACCTTCCGTCATCTATAAGGTCTGTATAATTATTCATGCCCACCATGTTGTAATCAGGTGTCATATAATCCCAGTCAGTAAAGCTTATCCAAAAGCTTCTGAAGATTGGGTAGATCCAGAATAACGTCATCGGAAGCATAGCCGGAAGTGTAAATAGAAGAACCAGCATAGGATTAGTACTGCGGCTCTTTGAAATATTCAGTTTTGTCGGCTTAATTTTGTTCACGATATTTTCTTCCTGTTTTGTTCACGAGTTTTTGTAAATCAACTATGGTGAACATAATAGCTCGGTATTCTATATTTGTCAACCGTTTTTTTTAACAAAAAAAAGAAGGTGTCAAAAATATGACACCTTCCTGTCAATCAGTCTTATAAGACTAAGCCGCAAGTTTAGCAGGGTATCCGCCTACTTGCCGTCCCAGTAACCATTACTCATAAAGTAATAATTTACTCCATTAATCCATAAATACTGTCCCGCAGGATACCATCCATTATCCTCATACCACCAGCCTGTGCTGTCGCTGCACCATTTACCATTGGAGTAATCCTCGTTCCATGCACCATCAGCGCCCAGCCAGCAGCCATCACGATATTCAGAATAATCCATATAACCAGTCTCTACGAAATAGTACCATTTACCATCAATTTTCTGCCAGCAGCTTACAGGATACCAGCCAGATGAATCCTCAACCCACCAGCCAGTACTATTCTGCTTCCATGAAAGCTTTCCTTTATAGGTCTGTGTACCATCAGCATTGTACCAGAGGCCATCTACCCATTCTTTGCTATAGGAAGGCTTTTTCTTATCTGCATCGTCTTTATCTGCATCATCAGGGATATCCTTCCCTATCTTGTAATTACGGGTTACTGAACCATAATATTTTCCCATACCGATAAATGTAATCGTGGCAATTCCTTCATCTACGTCATTATCAGTAGTTACTATATAATCCAAACTCTCTTCCAGGGTTGTTGATCCATAGGTTAATTCATAATCCGGAATCACAGATTCACCTGTATATTTCATATCCTTTATACCGGAGATAGTAACATCCTTCATATTTACTAATTCGTCTTTATTAGCTGGTGCTTCAGAAGAATAAGGAACAACTATTTCCAAAACATCAGCTTCTTCATTATATAGATAATATGCATCATCACCAGCCAGGAGACCATTTACATATACCTTAAGCGTACTTATTGAAGAGAGCGGATGAAAGTCTCCAGAATCCGATTTCACTTCATCAACCCACTTGAAATAATCATGATGACTTAAATTCATCAAAAAGTCAGCATAGTAAGTTTTATTCTTATCCGGCTTTTCTGTTTCTTCAACTCCCCAGAATTCATAATAATTCTCTTCTGAAACATATTTAGTGCTGATCCATGTCGTATAAACATAATAATCCTGCGAAAGTGTCCCAGAGGAATCACCAAATCTAGCACTTATCTCCTCAAATTTTTCTCCAGAAAAAAAATTCACATAATCGGGATCATAATTGATCTTTATTTCATTTACTGTTTTAACCGCCGGTTCAGTTATATCCTTTGAACCCTTAACAGGTGTAGCTTTTATATATATATTAAAATATTCTAATTTTCCATCTTCAATATAACCTTCAATATATCCATCTGTTTGTGTTTTTCCATTTACAGTAATCTGAATATTTTTGTTATTATCGGTATGGCCTGATACATCGCTAAAACTGATAGTAACATTTTCATCGATCATTTTAATAATTTCATCACTGAAAGC
>CAMHCL010000168.1 GCA_946183625.1 uncultured Lachnospiraceae bacterium | reverse complement strand
GACAACCACCTTATAAAGGATACTGTCATCTGTAATGATGACATGAATATGTCCAGGACCAAAAAGGTATACAAAGCTCTGGATGATATCTGTACGGAATTCGATCTAGCCGTTCCTATATGGCTTGATTCCAACAAGAAGGATTTCATAGAACATGCCAGAACCCGCTTCACCCAGGACAGCTTCATAGAAACCATTGATTTTGATTATCTCGATTTTCAGGTTATCGAAGAAGATTCCATATGGTAAACATTTTAAAGGATGGGCTCTACCCCATCCTTTCATCTATCTTATCCAAGACAGCCCTGCCGGCTGTTTTTTCAGTTATACTCTTTACTACCATATCCTCTATAGCAACCGGTATTTTGATCTCAGCATTTACAGCCTCTCCATATTCAGGATTCATAGCTATTCCATGGCCTGATAATATATATCTGACTGGTTCAAAATCAGAGTAATCAAGCTGCACATTGTAATAACTGCACATACACAGCTTTACTATCTCCGCCTTCTTCAGCGCCTCGTCTGCAGCCTCAGTATAGGCTCTGACCAGTCCACCGGTTCCAAGTAGTATCCCTCCAAAATATCTGGTAACCACTATAAGTATATCTGATACTCCGGATCTGGTCACCACATCAAGAATAGGCTTACCTGCAGTACCCTGTGGTTCTCCGTCATCCGAGAATTTGAGAAGCGGATTCTTCTCACCGATACTGTAAGCATAGCACACATGTCTCGCACTATAATGTTCTTTGCGGATTCCGGATACAATATCAGCGGCCTCCTCAGGGGATTTGGCCGCTGCTGCATATCCAAGAAATCTCGACTTTTTAATTATCACTTCGCTTTCGCCTGGAGTGACTATCTTGCCTGTTTCTTCCATTCTGCTCATTTCTTTCCTGCCGAATCGGCAGATATTATTAACTCTGGCTGATTATCTTCTTCAGCTCATCCATAAATGTATCTGCATCCTTGAATTCTCTATAAACAGATGCAAATCTAACATAAGCAACCTCATCTATATTCTTGATCTTGTTCATAACGATCTCACCGATAATATTGCTGTCTATCTCTCTGAGACCCTTGTTATAAATCTCAGCTTCGATCTCGTCAACCGCCTTGATGATATCTTCCATAGATACAGGTCTCTTATGAAAGCTTCTGATAAGTCCCTGCTCTATCTTCTCTCTGTCATAAACTTCTCTGGTCTTATCCTTCTTTATAACCATAAGAGGAACAGCCTCAACCTTCTCATATGTAGTAAATCTCTTACCACACACATCACACTGACGTCTTCTTCTGATGGCCAGATTATCATCAGCAGGTCTGGAATCTATAACTCTTGTATTATCATCACCGCAATATGGACACTTCATAACTATCCTCCAATCGAAACTTCGTAAGATACCTATATAATGTATCACACTGCAGTAAAACTTTCAAGGAATAGCAAGATATAGTTTTTATAATAGTTTACAGATTCTCACCATTTGACTCAATAACACTCTTTAACCAGTAACCAGAATCCTTAATGGTTCTCTTCTGGTCTCTGTAATCTACATAGATAAGGCCGAATCTCATATCATATCCATGTCCCCACTCGAAGTTGTCCATAGCGGACCAGTAGAGATAACCCATGAGAGGAATCCCCTCATCTGCAGCCCTCTTATATTCCTTCAGATATCTATGCATGAAATCTATTCTCTGCGGATCATGACATTTACCATCAAGTGAAATACTGTCGCTGACAGCCATTCCATTCTCTGTCATAAGGATTGGCTTCTTATATCTCTCATAAATGAACTTAGGTGACCAGTACATTACCTCTGCGTCTATTACCCATCCCATGGCATTACGAGGTACTCCCTGATATTCATTTGCTGCATAGCCTGTCTCAACACGGTTAGCTGATGAATAGTATATATTCATTCCATAGAAATCTATCGGCTGTGATATCAGTTCCATGTCGCCAGGTTCCGGAACAACCATATCATCTCCGAACACTTCATAAGCTTCATCAGGATACTTTCCCAGCATGATAGGATCTGAATAAAGTGTAAGAGAGAAGAACAGATCATTCATGGAAAATGTTTCTTTTTTGGCAGCCTCTATAGCCTCAGGCGTATTATCCTTAGGGATTCTTACTGGCGCGATAGGCGCAAATCCGATCTGCGGCTCAAGCTTTGCATACTTTCTGATACATTTTACTGCCCTTCCATGTGCCAGCAGATAATAATGCAGTTTCCTCAGAATAGTCTTATTATCGCACTGAAGAAATGGTGCATGAGTTCCCATGAAATATCCAAGACCGATGGCGCACTGTGGTTCATTCATTGTGATCCAGTACTTAACTCTGTCGGAAAGCTTGTCTATAACAACCTTTGTATAATGCTCAAACCAGTCTGGAAATTCCGGATTACTGAATCCGCCTCTGAGGTAGATCTCATATGGAAGATCCCAGTGATACAGGGTGATAAGAGGTTCTATTCCCGCAGCCAGAAGTTCATCTACCAGGTCACTGTAGAACTGCAGACCCTTCTCATTTACTTCTCCCATTCCGTCAGGAATAACTCTGCTCCAGCTTATGGAGAATCTGTAATATTTAATACCGAGCTCCTTGAAAAGCTTGATATCATCCTTATATCTATGATAATGATCGCATGCAACATCACCATTTTCGTTATGGCTTATCCTGCCATCCGGTTTGGATGTTACATCCCATATATTAAGGCCTTTTCCATCCTCAAATGCTGCTCCCTCTACTTGATAGGATGCTGTTGCAGCTCCCCAGATAAAGTCTTTTGAAAATCCCATATATACCTCCATAAATTACATTATTACCCTTTAATAAAGCTCAGGGTAAAGCTAGATCATTTGTAATTCATCCCATCTGTCATACATTTCAGAAAGCTCCGCCTCCAGAGTTTCCTTCTCCGTAGACAAGTTCACAAGGAGTTCTGCATTCGTTGAGTTCTCCGGCAGAGCCATCTCCTCATCTATCTCCTTGATCCTGTTCTCTGTCTTCTCTATAGCTGTCTCCACCTTCTTGATGTCGCTTTGCAGTTTTCTCTGTAGATCGGAAGAGCACACGTCTGAACTCCAGTCACAGGCTAACATCTCGTATG
>CAMHCL010000167.1 GCA_946183625.1 uncultured Lachnospiraceae bacterium | reverse complement strand
TTGCTATCATGTGGAAGGAGAATGTTGACGTATCTATCACAGGTAACTCAACAAATCCTACAAGATTCCAGCATCCAGTTGCAGGTACATACAAGAAGGAGCGTGTAGAAGCTGGTAAGAAGTACTTCTCAGTTGCTTCAGGTGGTGGTACAGGCCGTACACTTCATCCAGATAACATGGCTGCAGGTCCTGCTTCATATGGTATGACAGATACTATGGGACGTATGCACAGTGATGCACAGTTCGCTGGTTCTTCATCAGTTCCTGCTCACGTTGAGATGATGGGTCTTATCGGTGCTGGTAACAACCCAATGGTTGGTATGACAGTTTCTACAGCTGTTTCAATTGAAGAAGCTGCAAAGGCAGGCAAGTTCTAAGAAGCCTATAGAGGAAGTATAGAGTATGTTTTGTACAAATTGCGGTAACAAAATTGAAGATATAGCTGCCTTCTGCCCAGTATGTGGGCAGAAGGTGGAAACATCTACAGATGAAGTGACTCTGGACAGCCAGGATTTCTCGGCTACCACAGAGCCATATCCTGATCAGAGCTATGACAATAATGCGTATGCAGATCAGGGTTATGATAATAATGCATATGTTGCACAGAACTATGATAATAATGTATATGCAGCACAGAGCTATGATAATAATGCGTATGCAGATCAGGGATACGATAATAATGCGTATGCTGACCAGCAGGCTCCGGAGCAGATGATGTATCCGGCAACACTGCCTCAGAATCAGTATGGCTACAATAATCCATATGGTTACCAGGATCCATACGGCAATCAGCCTTATGGTTCACAGAATAATTACAACAATGCAAATGCATATAATCAGAACAGAACAGATCCAAGAGGACAGGTTCATCAGCTTTCTGATCAGGATGCGGTAAATATATATCGCAACTTCTTAAGTAAGATGAACAGTGCTGCCACAGCATGGCTTATAATAGGTATTGTCCAGTTGGTAATAGCTATTCCATGTGTATTCTTTGGCTATGGATTTGTCATTCTGGGTGTTGGTATCTGGAATGTGGTTATGAGCAGCAGACAGAGGAAGAATGTTCAGTATTTCAGACATACATCTAACGGTGTCACACAATTTGTGCAGACTTCCGGTTCAGGTGTTCTGGCATTGATCCTCAATATAATCCTTGGTACATGGATCGGTATTATTGCAAGTATCCTGGATATGTCCGCAAGAAGCTACGGAAAGAAGAATATATCAGTCATCAATTATGTAGAACAGCAGGGATGGCATTAATCAGTCATCAGCTGCGACCTGTAATGATGACGGAACATATTTTATCGTAGATGAATTGTATAAGATATGCGATTACAATTATAATAAATATTGTCAGAATAGCGGTTGGAACAGTCATTGTTCCGGCCGCTTTTTTTGCAATGTAATAGATGCATCGATGGAACATATATATAGTCATGCTGGCAAGAGCAAGCAGGTACAGCGGATATATACGCAGAACTCTGTTTAGGAAGAAGTCCTTTATGGAATCCTTATGATGCTTATAAATAAGATAGCCAGAGATGAACGTGAATCCGGCCAGACAGAAATATACCATCTGATAAGCTATGTGAGTTTTCATAGCTACGTTGGTGGCTGTACTAAGATAATTGCGCAGATGCCAATAACCCATAATATATAGCGCTGAGAAGGCGCGGATGGCATCGAAGCCGTAGATTCGGTTGTCCTTTTTCCTTGTGGTTTCGCTCATTTATTCTGATTGATTATCTGTATGCTTTGTTTATAGTATTTGATCATTCCGCCTATGCTAGATCAGCGACATGACCAGTTCGGTGACATATACTACGATACATGCGCTGACTGCAACAAATGTAAGGGATTTGCCTTTAAGGGCAAGAATCACTGCAACGATCAATCCCGTCACTGCTGAGATGATGCTTTTGGTAGCAAAAAGAGCAGCAGGAATTGTCATGGCAGACAGAACTGCATAAGGTATGTAGTATAAAAAGCTTTTTATATATTTGTTTTCTATCTTCTTTGTGAGTAATGAAAATGGAAGGGCACGAATGAGATATGTGCTTCCTGCCATGATCAGCAGATAGATAAAGTATTGTGTATTATTCATCTTCAGGTTCCTCCTCTCTGTCTACAGGGAAGAATACCGCTCCGATGAGAGCAGCAGTAATAGCGCATATGGTTATTACGAAGCCTGATGGTATTTTATTTATTACAGGAACATATTTAAATGCAATGCTGAGTGCAATTGCAATAAGTACAACACAAATTACTGGGTGGAATTTCTTCATTTCAGGTACAACGATAGCAATGAACATTCCGTAGATGGCCAGTCCCAGGGCAGAAAGCACGCTGGCTGGCAGTACATTTCCCAGGAGAACTCCACAGGTGGTTCCGATGGTCCAGCCGAACCATGGGATAGTTGAGAGTCCCAGGAAGAAACTTCTGGAAATCGATTTTTCAGTTACAGCAACTGCGAAAATCTCATCTGTGATGAAGAATCCTAACAGCCATCTATATATGCCACGGAATTTGGAATTGGTTTTCTGCGCCAGTGAAATACCCATGAATGAATAGCGGACATTTATGGTGAGCTGGGATATGAGCATCTCTATATATCTTCCCGGCAGAAGCATGGTTTCGATTCCTGCAAACTGTCCGGCGGATGTGAGAGTCAGGGCGGAGATAAATACAGCCTGCCACCATTTGTATCCCATAGTATGTGCAATTATGCCAAATGTGAAGCTGACGCTGAGATATCCCAGTCCGATAGGAATCCCTGCTTTCAGTCCTCTGGTAAAGTTTTTCATTTCGAATATTTAATCCTTATGTCGTATTTTCTTGAAGTTTTGCCATCCCTTAATTTATCACAAAGAGACCTTAAATTAAAGTTTATTTTATCGGGGTAAATAACTTTTTTCTTATGTTGCAATATGGTATAATTATCATAGCTGTGAAAAACTATTATTTGGGGTGAAGAAAAGAGGAGAAGTATTATATGGACAAGAAATTAACAACAATGAGAGAAGCTTCAAAGGGGTTTGCAAATGCCATGAATCTCATTACTCCTGAGATTCCGGATCATCATCAGAGAGTAGGATATTTTGCTTATATGATGGCTGATGAAATGG
>CAMHCL010000166.1 GCA_946183625.1 uncultured Lachnospiraceae bacterium | reverse complement strand
ATAACCTTCGCATCAGGATATTCATCCTCGAAATTAAGTATATTTGATATATCAGCTCCTCTGAACTTATATATCGACTGATCATCATCACCAACAACACATAGATTACGATATTTAGCCGCCAGCATTTTAACCAGAAGAAACTGCGAATGGTTCGTATCCTGATACTCATCAACCATAATATACCTGAATCTACTCTGATATATATCCAGAACCTCTTTATCACGAGTAAAGAGTTCAAGAGTCTTAAATATCAGATCATCAAAATCAAGAGCATTATTTTGAACCATTCTCTTCTGGTATTCACGATATACATTTGCCATCTGCATATCACGGTAGCTGGTACCAGAACGCTTATCCATATCATCAGGAGTAAGGAATTCTTCTTTAGCCTTTGATATATAACTTATACAAGCCTTCTCAGGATACATCTTAGGATCCATTCTTCAGAACTTCCTTGATAACAGCCTTCTGATCATCAGTATCATATATAGTAAAATTATTCTTCCCGCCTATACGATCATAGAATCTTCTAAGGATCCTTACACACATGGAGTGAAATGTACTGACCCATATACTTTCCGAACCAATACCAACCAGCTTGTCCACACGTTCTCTCATCTCATTTGCAGCCTTATTTGTAAACGTGATAGCCAGTATGCTGTATGGATTAACAGACAACTCATCTATAAGATAAGCAATCCTATGTGTTATAACACGTGTTTTTCCACTTCCCGCGCCGGCAAGTATTAGAAGAGGCCCCTCGACATACGAGCAGGCCTCACTTTGTTTATCATTTAATCCTGTCATTATTCCTGTGATGTAACTCCAAGCTGAGCTTTTAAGGCTGCAAGCTCATCCTGAACAGCTGTATCAGGAGAAGCATCATACTTGGCAGCAAGGTTATCAGCCTCACTTACACCCAATGAAGAATTCAGCTCAGTCTCAGCATTAGCCATATCAAGACGAGCATCAATCTTGTCTTCTATTCTTTCAAATGTAGCAAAACTGCTTGATGATGAACCTGTCTTGGAAGATAATCTGTTCACATCTTCCTGAGCCTTTGCAAGTCTTATCTTAGCTTTAAGAGCATCCTTACGTGATTCAAGTTCTGCCTTATCGCTGACAAGCTTATCATGCATCTGTCTCATCTTAATTGAATTAGCCTGAGCATTATCATATATCTGCTGTAATGACTGCTGTTCAGCCACCTTCTGATTCTTCTTAGTAAGGAATGCAGCTGCATCAGCATCATTTCCTGCAAGAACTGCCTTCTCTGCATATCCCTGAAGCTTTGCGATCTCTTCATTACATTCATCAAGATCTCTCTTAGCCTTTGTCTCATCGGCCATCACTTCAATAGTTTCCCTTTTAATCTTCTCAAGATCTGCATCAATATTTCTGAGTGTCTGATCAATCATCTTCTCAGGATCTTCTGCCTTATCGAGTAAAGCATTAATATTTGATGCCATGATGTCTTTAAATCTGGAAAGAATACCCATTTAATCGTCCTCCTAATACTCTTAATATAGGGAAATAAAACCCTTCTCTTCAACATTTAAATTATATAGTAATCTCCATTTATCTTCAAGAGATTTTATTTAAGTATATCTATAATCTTAGCTGGAATAGGAACCTCTGAATCAGAAAGAGTATAAGCTTCTTTCAAAAGAGATTCAGCTTCTGAAATCTTATCCTTATTCGCTGTATAAAGCCTGGCTATAGGAGTACCCTCTTCATAATAATCTCCCACATTGTACATAACTTCAACACCGGCATTTGGATCAATACTATCATCCAGCTTCATTCTTCCAGCTCCCAGAATACATGATGCCATACCAATCTTATCCGCACTACAGGAAGCTATAAATCCGGATGAATCCAGATAAACATCTACCACATTATCAGCTTTGACAAAATTATCTATATCATCAACAAAACTATCATCACCATGTTGAGCCTTGATAAATTCCCTGAATTTATCGAGAGCAGCCCCACTATCCAGAGCCCCTCGCAACATATTTACGGAAATCGCATGCATATCTGACAGCATCATATCCTTGCCATCAAACCAGCCAGACAATATGACCATCCAGGACGCAAGTGTAATGACAACCTGATCAAGGCCCTTATCTGAATATTTCCATCCACCTGGTTTCAGATAACGTACAGTCTCTACCAGTTCAAGTGAATTTCCAACCATTTTACCTAACGGCTCATTCATATCAGAAATAACAGCAATAGTTTTAACATCACGAGAATTTCCGATATTGATCATGGTCTCAGCCAGCTTTCTGGCATGATCTATATCATTCATAAATGCCCCCGAACCACATTTGACATCCAGAACAAGTGCATCTGCGCCGGAAGCGAGCTTCTTGCTCATTATACTGGAGGCTATCAGAGGTATACTGTCTACAGTACCTGTAACGTCCCTGAGGGCATAAATCTTCTTATCAGCCGGTGCAAGATCAGGGGATTGAGCCGCGTCAACAAAGCCTACATCCTTTAACTGTTCGATAATATCATCAACACTCATATCAGAACAGAATCCAGGAATACTTTCCAGTTTATCTACGGTGCCTCCTGTAACTCCCAGTCCTCTTCCACTCATTTTAACAACATTTACACCCAGAGAAGCCACAAGCGGTCCAACTATAAGAGTGGCCTTGTCACCTATGCCGCCACTGGAATGCTTATCCACTTTTTTGCCAGGAATTTCAGACAGATCAATAGTCTCACCGCTCTCCATCATAGCAAATGTGAGGTCAGAAGTTTCCCTGTCACTCATCCCCTTGAGACATATAGCCATAAGTAACGCCGACATTTGATAATCAGGAATATTACCATTGGTGAATTCATCAACCGCATATATTATTTCATCAACATTAAGTTCCAGACCGCGTTTTTTCTTCTCAATTATTTCAATAATATCCATAATTCCCCCAAATGTAAGAAATATGTTTCTAGTCTTCTAACGCTTTATTAAGTTCAGTCGTACCCTCTAATACGAACCTGCCATTTTTAATGATCTCAACCTCTTCACCATCTTCCATTATTGCTACAAGGCTGCCAAGCTCGTTATAAGGTATAGTTATATCAGTATGGCAGTTAAAATATGCTTTCTCAGGCTCTGTATCCCTCAG
>CAMHCL010000165.1 GCA_946183625.1 uncultured Lachnospiraceae bacterium | reverse complement strand
GGGTAGATGATAACGGTAACGTACAGGTTAACAGAGGTTTCCGTGTACAGTTCAACAATGCAATCGGACCTTACAAGGGTGGTATTAGACTTCACCCATCAGTAAACCTTGGTATTATTAAGTTCCTCGGTTTTGAGCAGATTTTCAAGAATTCACTTACAACACTTCCAATCGGTGGTGGTAAGGGTGGTTCTGACTTCGATCCTAAGGGTAAGTCAGACAACGAGATCATGAAGTTCTGCCAGAGCTTTATGACAGAGCTTTCAAAATATATCGGAGCTGACGAGGATGTTCCTGCTGGTGATATCGGTACAGGTGCTCGTGAGATCGGTTTCATGTTTGGTCAGTATAAGAGAATCAAGGGACTCTATGAAGGAGTTCTTACAGGTAAGGGTCTTACATATGGTGGATCACTTGCTCGTACAGAGGCTACAGGTTATGGTCTTCTTTACCTCACAGAGGAAATGGTTAAGTGCCATGGCGATAAGATGGAAGGAAAGACAGTTGCTATCTCAGGTTCAGGTAACGTTGCTATCTACGCTACAGAGAAGGCTCAGCAGCTTGGTGCTAAGGTTGTTACAGTTTCAGATTCAACAGGTTGGATCTATGATGAGGAAGGTATCGACGTTGCACTTCTTAAGGAAGTTAAGGAAGTTAAGAGAGCACGTCTTACAGAGTATGCTGCTGCTCGTCCATCAGCTAAGTACTTCGAGAAGAAGAATGGTGAGCACGGTGTATGGCAGTACAAGGTAGATATCGCTCTTCCATGTGCTACACAGAACGAGCTTGATATCGAGGATGCTAAGATGCTCGTTGCTAACGGCGTTCAGTATGTAGCTGAAGGTGCTAACATGCCTACAACAATCGAAGCTACAGAGTACTTCCAGGCGAGTGGCGTACCTTTCGTTGGTGGTAAGGCTGCTAACGCAGGTGGTGTTGCTACATCAGCACTTGAGATGAGCCAGAATAGTGAGAGACTTTCATGGAGCTTCGAAGAAGTTGATGCTAAGCTCAAGGGTATCATGGTTGGTATCTATCACAATATCGACGATGCTGCTAAGGAGTACGGTATGGAAGGCAACTATGTTGCAGGTGCTAACATTGCCGGCTTCAAGAAGGTTGTTGAAGCAATGATAGCTCAGGGAGTATGCTAATACTGAAAGAAATACTCGTTACAGTGATAAATAATAATGACGCCCGTCGCGCTTATGTGTGACAGGGCGTCTTTTGTTATTCATGAGAGCACTTAACAAAAGGGGCATAGTATGATAGACTAATATGGATATTTTTATTAGAAACATTCCATCTTGAGAGGAGTATATACATGCCTGTATTTGATTTTAATGAGAAGAAGGAAGAAGTAGTAAAGGCTGAGAGAAACTATAAGCTGGTTTATTCCAGTGAGAGAACCACCAGTGTTGAACGTCCGATAATGGTTCTTGAAGACAGCGGTTCTAAGCTTGTACATCATTCAAATGGTATGTTTGAGGCTCCTACGGTAGGATCAGCTTTTATATATGACACAGATGAGAAGTCATCACATAATATCCTTGAAATTGATGCGAGATTTGAGAATCTCGTAAAGTGGCTCGGCGAGAATCACATAATGGTACGTCTTTCAGGTCAGACTACTGAAAAAGGGTATGCAGTATATAAGATTCTCGAAACTGGAGTAGCTGTAAGAGGTTCAAAGCTATCTGGTGAAAATGGATTCTTGCAGTTTATGATTGACCGCCTTCTTCAAAGTGATGCGCCATCTGAAGAGACTGTGGATCCGGATGAGATAGATGATGCGGATGATATGAGACTTACAAGTATTCAGAGCATTACAGATTATCTCATGTGTGCAGGAAGTACGCTTCCGGATAATATAAGACTCTGGGCAAGACGTAATCTTGCTGTTGCCAAGTCTTCGGAAGTAACACCAGAAGAGAGAAGGCATGCACAGAGAGCACTTTCAATCATGCTCAGCATTCAGTGGAAGAATACGGATTTTCAGCCAATAGATCCGGTGGAGGCAAGACGAATCCTCGATGAAGAACTCTACGGACTGGAAAGTGTAAAACAGCGAATAATAGAAACTATAATTCAGATAAATCGTACACATACTTTGCCGGCATATGGAATACTTCTTATAGGTCCTGCGGGAACAGGTAAGTCACAGATTGCGTATGCAGTAGCGAAAATTCTTAAAATGTCCTGGACAACCCTTGAGATGAGTTCAATAAATGATCCGGAGCAGCTGACTGGTAGTTCACGTATATATGCGAACGCAAAACCGGGACTTATCATGGAGGCTTTTGCAAATGCAGAAAGCTCTAATCTGGTATTTATAATAAATGAGCTGGATAAGGCCGCATCAGGTAAGGGAAATGGAAATCCTGCAGATGTTCTTCTGACGTTGCTGGATAACCTGGGATTCACAGATAACTACGTTGAATGCAATATACCTACAACAGGTGTTTATCCTATAGCAACAGCTAACAACAAAGCGGATATAAGTGCACCGCTCATGTCAAGATTTGCAGTTATAGAACTTCCAGATTACACACTGGAGGAAAAGAGAGTAATATTTACACGCTTTGCTATGCCTAAAGTCCTAAAGAGAATAGGACTTCGCAGCGAGGAAATCGTTATAACAGAAGAAGCATTAGATGCGGTAATGGATATCTTTAAGGATACATCAGGTATAAGAGATATAGAACAGGCAGCTGAGCATATAGCTGCAAATGCATTATACAGAATAGAAGTAGAAAAACTGGATTCAGTTACCTATGATGCAGAAATGATTAGAGATTTATTATAGTAATAAAGAACGTCGATTGCGACTCATAAAAATCGCCCACTGGCTAAAAGCCGGTGGGCGTGTTTTTGTCTTACTTCTTGTTTTCTTTCTTAAGCTCATTCATCTTCATTGCACGAACCTTAAGTGGAAGTCCCCAAAGTGTGATGAAGCCTTCTGCATCATGATGATCATACATATCACCTGTTGTAAATGATGCAAGTGATTCACTGTAAAGTGAATATGGAGAAGTTGTACCTGCTTTAATGATATTACCTTTGTAAAGACGAAGCTTAACTTCACCTGTTACATACTCCTGAGTTACATCAACGAAAGCTGATATAGCCTCACGAACAGGAGTGAACCATTTA
>CAMHCL010000164.1 GCA_946183625.1 uncultured Lachnospiraceae bacterium | reverse complement strand
ATACCAAGTTCATTTAATGCATCAACATCGCCATTTTTTGACTTTTCTTTTAACTGATTGAATTTCGCATTTTCAAACTCGAATAGCTCATCATTCGAAGATAAATCCATAAGTAAGCCCTCCTTTGTCTAAACCTTATTCCCCATTCTTAACGCAATTAATACATTCCGTAAACAACCTGTATGTTTTAGACAAAAGATTACTGATAAAGAGGATACTTATCTGTAAGTCCCTTAACGATAGCCTTAGCTTCCTCTGCATTCTTCTCTGGATCATTGATTGCAAGATCAATAGCCTGTGCAATGAGTTCCATGTCAGCTGTGTTAAGTCCTCTTGTTGTAACAGCTGGAGTTCCGATACGAACACCACTAGTTACGAATGGCTTTTCAGGATCCTGTGGAATTGTATTCTTATTACATGTAATATTAACGCTATCAAGAACAGCCTCAGCAACCTTACCTGTAACATGCTTTGATCTAAGATCAACAAGCATAAGGTGATTATCTGTACCACCAGATACGATATCAAATCCATGTGACTGAAGTGCCTTGCAAAGTGCCTGAGCATTATCAATAATGCCCTTTGCATAAACCTTGAATGAAGGATCAAGTACTTCCTTGAAGCAAACAGCCTTAGCTGCAATAACATGCATTAAAGGTCCGCCCTGTACTCCTGGGAATACTGCTCTATTGAACTTATGCTCTGTAGCAAATTCTTCGCTTGAAAGGATAAGACCACCACGAGGTCCGCGAAGTGTCTTATGAGTTGTTGTTGTAACAACATGAGCATATGGAATTGGGCTCTCATGAAGACCAGCAGCTACTAAACCAGCAATATGAGCCATATCTACCATAAGATATGCACCAACCTCATCTGCGATTTCTCTGAACTTCTTGAAATCAATCTTTCTTGCATAAGCAGAAGCACCAGCAATAATAAGCTTTGGCTTGCACTCCTTAGCAATAGCAAGAACATTATCATAATCGATAAAACCTTCAGCATTTACACCGTAAGGTACGATATTGAAATATAAACCTGAGAAATTAACTGGTGAACCATGAGTAAGGTGTCCTCCATCAGAAAGATTCATACCCATTACTGTATCACCTGGCTGAAGAAGAGCTAACTGAACAGCCATATTTGCCTGAGCGCCTGAATGAGGCTGAACATTTGCATATGTGCAACCAAAAATCTGCTTAGCTCTCTCACGAGCAAGATCCTCAGCAACGTCAACAAACTGACATCCGCCATAATATCTATGTCCTGGGTAACCCTCAGCATACTTATTTGTAAGTGGGCTTCCCATAGCCGCCATAACTGCCTTTGTTACAATATTCTCAGATGCAATAAGCTCAAGATGACTCTGCTGTCTGTCCATTTCGTCCTGTATGCTCTTTGCAAGCTCAGGATCTTCTCTTAAAATCTCGTCAAAAGAAAACATTTTAATTCCCCTTATATAAATTATTTTTAGCCTATATCAAGGCTTTTTTACATTATAAATTATGCTTACTGACCCGGATAACCGCCGTTATTTCCAAAGCCTCCGCCAAAACCGCCGTTAGGAGCACCGAAGCCGCCCTGTGCTGGAGCACCCTGGCCTGGCATTCCCATTCCTGGAGCACCGAAGCCTCCCTGAGGGGGCATTCCCATTCCTGGAGCGCCGAAGCCTCCCTGAGGTGGCATTCCCATTCCCGGAGCACCGTATCCGCCCTGAGGTGGCATTCCCATTCCTGGAGCGCCGAAGCCTCCCATTGGAGCACCGTATCCACTCTGCATTCCACCAAGGCCCATGCCCATACCAGCATTTCCGCCATAGTTTCCTGTAAGTGATCTAGTAGCATTTTTCTCAGCCTTATACTTCTCGAGCATATCATCATAAAGGTCAAGACCGAATGATGTATCAAGAGGTCTGCCTGGAAGAATCTTATAGGTACGAGCACCATCCTCACGGCGGTCTGCTCTATAGAATGAGATTCTCTTAGGTCTCTTAGCATAGATTTCGTTAGCAAACTGAAGTAAGTGAGTAACCATGAATACGGTCATACCATTTGCATAAAGAGCACCTGTAAGGTCTCTTGCAATAGCAGAACCTTCTTTTTCAGTTGTGGTAGCGAAAGACTCGTTAAGAAGTACGATTGATTTTCTTGTAATATTATCAATGATAAAGCTCATACGCTTTAATTCATCTTCAAGACGACCAGAGTTCATTGCTGCATCTTCACGTCTAGCAAAGTGAGTGAACATCTGCTCATATAAGCAGCATGAGAAATCTGTTGCTGCAACGAAGATACCGCAATCTGCCATAAGATGAGCAAGTCCTAAGCTTCTAAGGAAGGTAGACTTACCACCCTGGTTAGCACCAGTTACGATAAACATGCTGTTTGGAGTAGCTGGAATATCATTTGATACAGGCATCTTCTTTGTTCTAAGTGCAAGTGTTGGATCGTAAAGTCCAATAGCCTCGATCTTAGTTGGAAGTCCATCGATTCTATCAGGCGCTCCGCCGTAGCTTGAACCCTCTGCTGGAGCTGTATCCTTGTCAATAGGATCTACTGATACGATATGAGGCATACATGTGATAAGTGATGAACTATCAAAGTTTGCTCCAAGTATGCAGCAGCCTGCAAGGAATGCAAGCTGATCACGAAGGTTGTGGAAGAAAGTAAGCTGCTCTTCTACGAAATCAGAATAGTGGTCAAGAATAGCCACTGCAACTGAGTCTTTAAGCTTATCTACTTCATCAAGAACTACATCATCTCTCATCTTGGTTGTATCAGCTGAAGTCTTTGAGAAGAAGCTTGAATACCACTTTGATTCCTTCTGACGCTCCTTAGCTTCCTCCTGAGATAATGGTGAGAAAGCCTCAACCTTAAGATCAGAAAGCTTGCAGCCTGGTCCAAGACCAGATGAAATTGTATAAGAACCATTTGTATTATAGAACTCGAGGTTCTGAACTGCATAGTTAAGTCCTGAATCATAAACTTCGCTGTATTCATTGCTGAATCTATCAATAAAATCAGTAAAACCATTTCCAGCAGCAAATCTGCTTCTGATATCAGAAAGACTCATTCTAAGAGTCGAGAGTCTGTTTGTCATCTCTTTAAGGTACTGCATTCTTGGTAAAATAGCGCCTTTTGAAGATGGATCTCCAGCA
>CAMHCL010000163.1 GCA_946183625.1 uncultured Lachnospiraceae bacterium | reverse complement strand
CTGTTTATTGCCAGGGATTATAAGATGTCATTAAAGCTTCTTCAGAAAGCGCTTCTTATAGTTGAAAGCTTTGATCACGAACTGTCCTATTCGGAGAATGCTGATTTTGCAGATATATATCTGGATATGGCATCATCTTATAGAAGACTTGATAAGAATGATAAGGCGACAGAATGTGCGCGTAAGGCTTTGGCACTGTACAGAGTTTCATCCAGTTCATTTGATAATTATATTAATTATCCAAAGACAAGAGTAATGAGAAGACAGGATGTGGCCTATGCTAAATTCCTGGTTGGTGAAGAAGAGGAAGGCCGAAGGATTGCAGAAAGCATGGCAGATTATCCACAGTGCAGATTCTGCAGGCATATACTGTGCTATGAGAGATATCTCAATATAGCAAGATTTTATGAAGCAAAGCATGAATTTGAGCAGGCTTTGAAATATTATATCGAGGCCAAGGAGGTCGGTTTCGACGATCCTGAGATAAACATGTCTATTAAAGCTATGAAAGAAAGAGTTGGTGACAGAAATTGATAGTAGGAATTGATTTAGGAACAACAAACAGCTTAGTTGCATACTTTACAGAAGAAGGACCTAAGGTCATCCCTAACAGACTTGGTGAGAGACTTACTCCTTCTGTTGTCAGCATGGATGAGAATCAGCAACTATACGTAGGTAAAACTGCTGTTGAGAGAATGCAGCTTTATCCATCTACCGCTGCATCCGTATTTAAGAGAGATATGGGAAGTGATAAGGAATTCAACCTGGGAGCGAAGTCCTTCACAGCTGAAGAATTATCTTCCTTCGTTCTTCGTTCTCTTAAGGAGGATGCTGAGGCATTTCTTGGTGAAGAGGTAACAGAGGCTGTCATATCCGTTCCTGCATATTTTAATGATATGAGAAGAAAGTCGACTAAGAGAGCCGGAGAGCTTGCCGGTCTTAAGGTGGACAGGATAATAAGCGAGCCTACGGCTGCTGCTATAGCCTATGGACTTTATTCAAATAACAAAGCCTCCAAGAATCTAGTTTTCGACCTTGGTGGTGGTACTCTGGATGTATCTATTCTGGACTACTTCCCTCCAATCCTTGAGGTAAGGGCGGTTGCCGGAGATAACTTCCTGGGAGGAGAAGATTTTACTAGAGTTATAGATGATATGTTCTATGCAAAGTTCGATGATATTAATGAAATGGAGCTGAGCTATAAGGAACAGAAGGCGGTTCACAGAGCTGCTGAAAACTGCAAGATAGAATTGAGCGACGCAGGTCGTGCTACTATGAAATGTACTATCGGCGGCGAAGCATATGAGATGGTTGTAGAGGAAAAGGAATACGAGAAGGCCTGTGAAGACTTATATGAAAGAATTCGTATCCCTGTAAAAAAGGCACTTACAGATGCAAAGCTGAAGCTGACTGATATTGATAAGATAGTTTTAGTTGGAGGTTCTACAAGACTTCCGGGCATCAGATCCTTTGTAAGCAAGATGTTCCATACATTCCCTGATTACAACATTAATCCTGACGAGGCAGTTGCTCTGGGTGCAGCTATTCAGGGTGCCATGAAGGAAAGACAGGAAGCAATCAAGGAAGTGGTGCTTACTGATGTATGTCCATTCACTCTGGGAACAGATGTAATGGTAGATCTGGGCGAAGGCCATATGGAAGGTGGACATTACTGCCCAATCATTGAGCGTAATACGGTAATACCTGCAAGCCGCACCGATACATTTTACACGGTGAATGATTATCAGAAGATGATCAAAATCAAGGTACTTCAGGGCGAAAGCCGCATGGCAAGGAACAATCTAGAGCTTGGTGTGATGGAGATAGAGGTGCCTAGAAGCAAGGCTGGGGTTGAATCGGTTGATGTAACCTATACTTATGATGTTAACTCAATTCTTGAGGTAGAGGTAAAGGTTAATTCCACAGGCAAGGTTCATCGCCAGGTTATCAAGGGACAGTATACCGAGATGACTGACGAGGAAATCGATGCAAGATTCAAGGAACTGTCATATCTGAAGATTCATCCAAGGGATCAGGAAGAGAACAGATTGGTTCTGCTTCGTGCAGAGAGGCTTTATGAAGAGGCTCTCGGAATGGACAGGGAGATGCTGGAAAGTGAAGTCAGAAAGTTTGAACTTGCACTTGATTCCCAGGACAAGAGAATCATAGAAAAAGAGCGAAAAAAACTCAAAGAATTCCTAGACAAGTGGGAAGAAGAAAGATAAAATCAACATATGGGGTCATGTATTTTCATGGGAGGTGTTATTCATGATTAAACATTTCAAGAAACTCTTAGGCGTAATTATTGCGATTCTTATCGTGGTATCGTCATTCAGCCCTGCAGTGGTAAAAGCGGATACTATTTATGATATTCCGACTGGCGATTCTTCCACTATGGTAAAGGGCGTTTCTTTCGATGGAGTCAGCTATGATGCGTATGTTCCATCGTTTTCCTGGACCTATGCCTGGAGAGTTTTGGAACTCGTAAACAATGAAAGAGCGAAAGTCGGACTTCCTGGTCTGGTTATGGATTATGATCTGTGTACAGTTGCTACCGGAAGAGCAGCTGAGACTACTGTATTGTTCGATCACACAAGACCAAATGGTGAGAGCTGCTTCTCATGTTTCCCTTCTGTTCAGGGATATATAGGTGAGAATCTGGCGGCTGGATATAGAACACCTGAGGCTGTAGTTGATGGTTGGATGAATTCACCTGGACATAGAGCAAATATCCTCAGAAAAGAATTCCGAAGCATTGGTATCGGACTTGTAATAGCAGATGATAGATATGGTTATTATTGTGCGCAGTCCTTTGGTGATACTGTTGATACAGTTGTGACTTACTCCGGAACATCCTATGGTGGAGTTGATTATAGTTCAATATTTAATTACAGCTACTATCTGACGAAGAATCCGGATGTTAAGAAAGCCTGCCAGTACAGCAGAAAGGATTCCTTTGCAGTTATTAAGCATTTCCTGAACTATGGAATGTCTGAAGGAAGAGCAACCATATCTAGCTTTAACGTAAGTATTTACAAAGAAAACTATCCTGATCTTCAGAAGGCTTATGGCAATGATTTGAAGAAGTATTACCTTCACTATATGAATTATGGCAAGAAGGAAGGCAGGAATGCAACTTCTATCATAAAAGCGCCGACTTCATATGGTGGCATTAACTACAGTGCAGTATATGATTATAATTATTATATAAAT
>CAMHCL010000162.1 GCA_946183625.1 uncultured Lachnospiraceae bacterium | reverse complement strand
GGACTACTGTAACAGCCTGTCTCGTCTCAGCAAGTGACATATCCCGGATATTTTCTCCATCAATATAGATATCACCCTGGTAGGTATCATAGAACTTTAACAGAAGGCTAACAAGTGTTGTTTTTCCAGAGCCTGTCGCACCTACGAGAGCGGTAAGTCCACCCTTTTCAAGCGAAAGACTTACTTCATCTATTACAGTCTTGGTCTCATCATATCCGAAGGTTACTCCCTCGTAATGAACTCCGGTTCTGTCAACAAAGCTCTTCTCCTCTCCCTGCTTTACAAGGCGGGATTCTGTTCCAGTATTTTCTCCCTCGATATCCATTACTTCAAATACTCTTTCAGCACTGGCAAGGAAGCTCTGTGTCTGGATCATAACATTTCCAAAGCTATATACCGAATCCATAAACTGCTTTGAATACATGATGATAGCCTGAAGATCACCGATCATTATAGCTCTCTGTATAGCGAGATGTCCTCCGACTACTACTGTTATCATAAAGCTCAGATTACCAAGGATCAGCATGATGGGATTGATGATACCACTGAACATACTGGAGCCGATACATACCTTAGTATAGGCCTCGCTCTTTTCCTTCATCTTCTGGCTGGCATAACTACCTGTACCTGCCATCTCCATAGTACGGAAATTCTTCATGGACTCTTCAAGATGACCATTCATCGCACCAAGTGACATAGTCTGTCTCATGAAGTAGTTTCTCATATGACCTGAAATGATTGCAGAGATTATTGTCGTAACCAGTGCCGTCACGATAGAAATCATGGCAAGCTTCCATGACTTCATCAGCATAATGACTGCACAGCCGATTATAACAATTGTCTTGGACATAAACTCTTCAAGAACCTGAGCTACAGTACTTACTCTCTGTGAATCATTAGTAAGCCTGCTCATTATATCGCCATAGCTGTGTGTATCCAGAAAACTGAGTGGTGCATGAACAATTCTCTCGAACAGATTTTCTCTAAGATATAGAGAAAGATTTTCTGAAAGCCGCATGGCACTGATATTCTTTATGTATTCTATTATTGAATTAAGTATAAAGCAAATGACAAGACTTGCCAGAATATATGACAGATCACGGACAAATGTACTGTCATTTCTATATATCAGGCAATTAATAGCTCTCTGCACAAGAATCGGTACTGCAAGCTGGCATACTATGGTAAGTAGTATAGTGATTATAAGTATCACACACTGCTTCTTCCACCTCATTACGAGCTTTGTCATTCTTGCAAGGAGTCTTCTCGTCTCGGCCATACTCCTTTTCTCAAGTGGCGGAGCCTCGGGTGACATTCCTCCTGTTGGCATCAGACAAGACCTCCTTCCTGAAGATGAAGAGATCTGTCGCAGAGTGCCGCGCTTCCGCTTCTCTCTGTTATCAGCAGAAGTGCCATATCCTTATAAACCGAACGGATATTATCTATTATCTTCTTTTCTGTAGCATAATCGAGCGATGATGTACTGTCATCAAGTATCAGAACATCAGGCGAACCCGCAATGGCTCTTGCTATCATAAGTCTCTGTCTCTGACCGCCGGAAACTGTATTTCCGCTGGCATAGGCAAGAGATTCATAACCATAATCAAGGGAACTTATATATTCACTTATCTCTGCAGCCTCAGCTGCCTTCTTTGCATCATCAACAGATATATAATCTCTTCCAAGTCTGAGATTATCCATATAGGAGCCACTGTAGATGCCATTATTTGCTGCTCCAACTACAGCAATATGTCTTCTAAGTTCTACACTTTCGAAGTCCTGGATATCAGTTCCATCAACCTTTACGCTTCCGGCAGTTGCAGCAAGCATTCCACTTACAACTCCGGCAAGAGTTGACTTACCGCCTGAGGTACTTCCGACTATGGCCAGGGTTTCGCCCTTATGTATCTCAAGGTTCAGACCTTTGAGAACATCTCTTTCTCCTGAATAGGTCATAGATACATCTTCCAGCTTTATGCTATTTATTTCAGGAACGCTCTTCGTCCCGCTGTGAGCATTTTCGCTGTTAAGTATCTCCATTATCCTCGAAAGTGATGGTCTTATCTCGGAGATAGTTCTGGCCAGGTTCGAGCTGATCATTATGGACATAAGTATCTGCTCAGAATATGTAATGGACATCATTACATTTCCAATTGTCGAACCGTTGTCCTGGCTCTGATATCCGATCATTACTACTATAACTACTATGGTTATATTCATGATGAACATAACTATAGGATTGAACATACTCATTATCGAGAGAACCTCGATATTTCTACTGTAGAGGCTCTTATTCCTCTCCCCGAAAACGCCTTCCTCATACCCTTCTGTTCCAGAGGACTTGATCAGTCTCATGCTGTGAAGAACTGACTGAAGCCTGGTATTGATCTTATCTATTCCCTTCTGGATAACCATGAACATAGGGGAGGTTTTTCGGATAAATATAACGATGATGCAAACCTGTACTACGATGAAGCCTAAAAAGATCAGTCCGAATTTAAGATTAATAGAGAAGATCATGAGAAAGCCGCCAACAGCCAGAAGAAGTGGTTTATAGATCAGATCCACAAGAACCTTCACGACCGAAACAACCTTTTCAGTATCTCCTGTCAATCTTGTTATGACTGAGCCGCCGCCTACCTTCTGAAGTGTGATATAGTCCAGCTTAGTTACCTTATCATAAGCATTTACACGGAGTTCATTTCCGAATCTCAGAACAGATATATTAACTAAAATAAAGGCGAGGTATCCACTGATACCCAGAACAGCAGTGAGTATCAGCATCCTTTCGCCTATACTATAGACGGTATCAAGATTATTCTTCATGATACCGTCATTAACAATATCTCCCATAAGCCTGGGAAGAATGATTTCTGAAATACCCTGTAGGGTTGTAAATACTATCGCAAGTATATAGAGCACCGGGCTCTTAAAAAACCTGCGGACCAACACCAGACTATCCTTCATAAAAAGCTAAAAACCTTTCCAACTGCAATTGTGCATATCTTATGCACCCTCAGGGTTAACCCTGTGTATGGAGACCCATGTATGTACCTCTGGCCACAACCTGACCATAGGCAGTCTCCATCTCGGTTGCACATTCGAGCATTCCGATACGTACTCCCGAATAGAAATTATCAGTTGTGATAACCTGCTCACCAATATTTGTTGTTATAGAATCAGGTGTCTCATTATATGGTGCAGAAGTAAGAATCTCCTTCATAGCGGAT
>CAMHCL010000161.1 GCA_946183625.1 uncultured Lachnospiraceae bacterium | reverse complement strand
CCCTGAAGCTGCAAATGCACTTTCAAGCTTTGTGGATGAACTTAGTAACTGGTATGTAAGACGTTGTCGTGACAGATACTGGGCTAAGGGAATGGAGCAGGACAAGATCAATGCTTACATGACTCTTTACACAGCTATCGTTACTATCTGTAAGGTTGCCGCTCCTATGGTTCCTTTCCTTACAGAAAACATTTACCAGAATCTGGTAAGAAATGTAGATAAGGATGCACCTATAAGTATTCACCTCTGCGATTTTCCTGAGGTTGATGAAACACTTATAGATACAGAGCTTGAGGAATATATGCAGGAAGTTCTTGCTATCAAGACCTTTGGTAGTGCAGCAAGAAATCAGGCCAATATCAAGATCCGTCAGCCTATTGCAAATATGTATATCAAGGCTGCGTCAACACTTAATGATTACTATGTTGATATCATCAAGGATGAGCTTAATATCAAAAATGTTGAGTTTAGAGATGATGTATCCGCTTTCTCATCCTATACCTTTAAACCTCAGCTTAAGACTGTAGGTCCGAAGTATGGAAAGCTTGTCGGAGGTATCCGTCAGTATCTTACCAATATCGAGGATGGTAATGCAGCTTATGCAGAGCTCAAGGAGAAGGGCGTACTTGCGTTTGAAGTAAATGGTGAGAAGGTTGAGCTTGCAGAAGAAGATCTTCTGATAGATGTGGCTCAGAGTGAGACACATGTTACATGCGGTGATAACCGCGTTACGGTTGTTCTTGATACAGAGCTTACACCTGAGCTTATTGAGGAAGGCTTTGTAAGAGAAATCATTTCCAAGGTACAGTCGATGCGTAAGGAAGCTGATTTTGAGGTGACTGACAGAATCAATCTTTACCTTGATAACAGCGATAAGCTGTCTGAGATCGTAGTCAGAAATGACGACAAGATCAAGGCTGCTGTACTTGCTGATCACATCTTCATCGGAAAGATGGCAGGCTTTACAAGGGAATGGGATATAAACGGCGAAACAGTAACTATGGGCGTCGCAAGATAAATAAAGAGGAGGTTAACCCCCAATGAAGAAGATTGCAGATTTTGACAAGGAGAGTTTTAAGAAGCAGGTCGCAACTAATGTGAAGAAGCTGTATCGTAAGACTATTGATGAAGCTAAGCCGCAGGAGATATATCAGGCAGTGAGCTATGCCTGCAAGGATGATATTATCGACAGATGGATAGCTACTCACAAGGTTTACAAGGAGAAGAATGTAAAGAAGGTTTATTATCTTTCAATGGAGTTCCTGATGGGACGTGCACTTGGAAATAACCTTCTGAACCTTGGCTACTATGATCAGATCAAGGAAGCTCTTGATGAGATGGGGCTGGATATAAACTTTATCGAAGATCAGGAGAGAGATCCTGCTCTTGGAAATGGTGGTCTTGGAAGACTTGCAGCATGCTTCCTGGATTCTCTTTCAACACTTGGATATCCTGCTTATGGTTGTGGTATCCGTTATCGTTACGGTATGTTCAAGCAGGCTATCGTTGATGGCTACCAGAAGGAGGAGCCGGATGACTGGCTTCGTAATGGTTTCCCCTTCGAGGTTAAGCGTGCAGAGTATGCCGTTGAGGTTAAGTTCGGCGGCTACGTAAGAGTAGAGAACAGGGACGGACGTAATCATTTTATTCAGGAGGGTTATCAGTCAGTTCGTGCGGTACCCTATGATATGCCCATCGTTGGTTATGGCAACAATGTGGTAAATACACTTCGTATGTGGGATGCAGAGGCAACTCAGGAGTTCAACCTTAACTCATTTGATAAGGGTGAGTATGAGAAGGCTGTTGAGGAGCAGAACCTTGCAAAAACTATCTGCGAGGTACTCTATCCTAATGATAATCACTATTCAGGTAAGGAGCTTCGTCTGAAGCAGCAGTACTTCTTCGTATCTGCTTCACTCCAGAGAGCTATCCTGAAGTTCAAGGAGAACAATAAGAAGATCGAAGACCTTCCTAAGAAGGTATGCTTCCAGATGAATGATACTCATCCGACACTTACTGTTCCCGAGCTTATGCGTATCCTCATGGATGTTGAAGGACTTGAGTGGGATGAAGCATGGGACATCACAACAAAGACCTGTGCATATACAAACCACACTATCATGTCCGAGGCTCTTGAGAAGTGGCCTATCGAGCTCTTCTCCAGACTTCTGCCCAGAATTTATCAGATCGTTGAGGAGATCAACCGTCGTTATGTTCTGAAGATTCAGGAGACCTTCCCTGGTGATCAGAACAAGATCAAGAACATGGCTATCCTCTATGATGGTCAGGTTAAGATGGCTCACCTTGCTATCGCTGGTTCATTTTCAGTAAATGGTGTTGCAAGACTTCATACAGAGATCCTTAAGAAGAGAGAACTGAAGGATTTCTACGAAATGAACCCGAAGCAGTTTAATAATAAGACAAATGGTGTAACACAGAGAAGATTCCTTGCACATGGTAATCCTCTTCTTGCACAGTGGCTCAATGAGAAGATTGGTGAGGAATGGATCACAGATCTTTCCCAGATCAGCAAGCTTAAGACTTATGTTGATGACAAGAAGTATCAGCAGGAGTTCATGAACATCAAGTACCAGAACAAGCTTCGTCTTGCAAAGTACATAAAGGAGCATAATGGTATCGATGTAGATCCTAACTCAATCTTCGATGTTCAGGTTAAGAGACTTCATGAGTATAAGAGACAGCTGCTTAATATCTTACATGTTATGCATCTGTATTCAGAGCTGAAGGAAAATCCTCAGTTTGATATGTATCCGAGAACATTTATCTTTGGTGCTAAGGCAGCTGCAGGCTATAAGAGAGCTAAGCTTACAATCAAGCTTATCAATTCTGTTGCTGATGTTATAAATAATGATGCTTCTATCAAGGATAAGATCAAGGTTGTATTCATCGAGGATTACAGAGTATCAAACGGCGAGATCATCTTCGCTGCTGCTGATGTTTCTGAGCAGATATCAACTGCTTCTCGTGAGGCTTCAGGTACAGGTAACATGAAGTTCATGATGAACGGTGCTCCTACCCTTGGTACCATGGACGGTGCTAATGTTGAGATCGTTGAAGAGGTTGGCGCTGAGAATGCATTTATCTTCGGTTTGAGTGCTGATGAGGTTATGAAGTACGAGCGTGATGGCGGCTACAATCCATGGGATATCTACAATACAAACCAGAATGTCCGCAGAGTTCTTACACAGCTCATCAATGGCACATATAATGATGATACTGAAATCTTCAGAGATATTTATGACTCACTTACAAAGGAAGATGTATACTTCATACTTAAGGATTTTGATTCCTAT
>CAMHCL010000160.1 GCA_946183625.1 uncultured Lachnospiraceae bacterium | reverse complement strand
GATTTATGAACAAGAAGACAGGTAAATTCTACGACGTATCTCTTGTGACTAGTAATAGAGATGTGGAGAAGTACTGCAAGGTTTATAAGATAGACCGTGATGATATTCAGGAAGTATACTGACTAAATTATTATGAGCAAATTATTGACGTTACTGTTCCTGTTTTCTTCAGGAAGCATGTTTGGCTGGGTACTGGAGGTCTTCTTTAGAAGATTCCTGGATCCCGTTGATAGAAAAAAGAAAAAATGGATAAATCCCGGATTTCTGACAGGACCGTCACTTCCTATATATGGAACCGGACTGATCGTTCTGTACCTTTTGGCACAGATAAGGATTCCACAGCTGGAGCCTGATCATCCACTTGCAGAGAAGCTTATCATATTTCTGATCATGGCGCTTTGTATGACGCTGATAGAATTCCTTACGGGATTGGTATTCATTACTAAAATGCATCTGCAGTTATGGGACTATTCTGACAGACCTGGAAATATAAAAGGCATCATATGTCCGGCGTTTTCCGTTATATGGTATGCGCTTGCAGCCTTCTATTACATGATACTTCATCCTGAGGTAGAAAGATCCCTGGACTGGCTGTCAAGAAATCTAGCCTTTTCATTTTTTATTGGTGCATTTTATGGTATATTTGTTATAGACGTTGTTTATTCATTCCAGGTAGTTGTTAAGATAAAAGAAATGGCTGATGAGTATGGCATAGTGGTTAAGTACAATGCCTACAAGAGTAAGCTGGCAGATATCAAGAATGACTACAGGGAGAAAGGCAAATTCTTCTTTGCTACAGCGATAAGTTCCATTTCACATAAGGAGATATTCGCAAATTATAGAGAACATTTTAGTGTGAAGCGAATAGTACAGCCTATACAAAAGGTGGCGAGCAAGGTGGCAGATAGAGTTGACAGCGATTCAATAAAATCTAAAGAAGAAGGAAGGGAAGACATACAATGAAAAGAAAAATCCTAGCATTGTTATTAGCTTTGATCATTGCTATATCTCTAGTTCCAATTATTCCGGCAAGGAAGGTTGAGGCGGCTGGAACTAAACTGATAGCTATCACTTATGATGATGGACCAGGAAGATATACAGGAATGCTTCTTGATGGTCTAGCAGCCAGAGGGGTTAAAGCTACATTCTTTATGAATGGTGTAAATGGGTCGAATGGCGTTGTTAGTCATAGGGATATTGTCAATAGAATGGTTCGTGAAGGACATCAGGTTGCAAACCATACTTATAGCCATCATGTTCCGTTTTCAAGACTATCAGCTGCACAAATGCAAAGTGAGGTTGCTCAGGTTGAAACAATTCTTGATAGTGCAAGAGATGCTGATTTCCGTACATTGGTTCGTATACCAGGTGGAGAGAATACTGCAAGCATAAGGGCAAATGTAGCGGCTCCGATGATCACATGGGATGTTGATTCACTTGACTGGAAGTATCGTAATTCCGACAGCGTATATAGCAAGATCATGAGTAGTGCGAGAGACGGAAGTATCATACTTGCACATGACCTTTATCTTACAAGTGTTGAGGGTACTCTCAGGGCTATATCATCACTCCAGGCACAGGGATATGAATTTGTTACGGTATCAGAGCTGTTTAGAAGAAGAGGTATTTCTCTTGCAAACGGAACTGTGTATACTTGTGCTAGAAATAATGGAATTAATCTTCCGGCTTATTCTGCTCCTACAATTACTCAGAAGATTGATGAAGATGGTGATGTATATGCAACAATAAGTTCACCTTCAAAGGGACTTACACTAAGATACACGACAGATGGAAGTACGCCGGGACTTTCTTCACCGGTTTATTCTGGTCAAATACTTAGATATGACAAATCGACAACGATAAAGGTTATAGGTATAGATGAGTTTAATACCAGAACACCAGTAGCATCTGCTACATTAGGTGCCGGTTACAAAGGCGTGTTCAACGCAAGATATTATGCTGATAACAATCCGGATGTCAAAGCGGCATATGGATATGATGTTGATAAGCTTGTTGCTCATTTTGAGAAATATGGTATCAAGGAAGGCCGTCAGGCTTCACCTACATTTAATGTGAATTATTATAGAAACAGATATGCTGACATTAAGAGTGCATATGGAAGTAATAATGAAAGAGTTATGAGACATTTCATTAACTTTGGTATGAAGGAAGGACGAGTTGGTTCGGCTCAGTTCAATCCGGAAAGCTATAGACTGCAGTATGCAGATCTGAGAAAAGCTTATGGAATGGATTATCCTAAGTACTATACGCACTTTATAAAATATGGCTACAAAGAAGGACGTAAGGGAACTGGTTGTACCAAGATGCAGAATCCATTCACTGTATTCAATGGTAAGGATTACAGCAAGGTTTATGATTTCTTCTTCTATACAGGAAAGTATCACGATATCTATCAGGTGGCTGGTAAAGATGATTTGAAGGCACTTTCTCACTTTGTCAACTATGGTATGTCAGAAGGACGACAGGGTAAGGCTACCTTCGAACTTAGATCATATAGAAATGCTAACTCGGATCTTAGAGATGCATATGGTTATAATAACAAGAAGTATTATGAACACTATATGACTTATGGATATAAAGAAGGTCGTAAGTCTCAGAATGTTGATCTGGCCGTTAATCCTACGACAAAGATGGGAAGTGTTGACTATACCGGAATATATGATTATGAATACTATGTAACTAAGTATCCGGATATTAAGAAGGCATACCAAGGTGACGACCAGAAGACACTCAAGCATTTTGTTGGTTTTGGTATGAAAGAAGGTAGAACAGCCAGCAGAATGTTTAACCTGAATTACTATAAGCAGAATAATCCTGATCTTGTTAAGGCATATGGATCTGATAATGCTAAATACTACATGCATTTCCTGAATTATGGTATGAAGGAAGGTAGAGTAGCTAGTACTGAATTCAATATAGCTACTTATATAATTAGCAATCCTGATTTGAGAAATGCTTACGGAAAAGACTTTAAGAAGTATTATCAGCATTATGCAAAATATGGTTATAAAGAAGGTCGTAATGCAAAGGGTAATCATACATTAAGTCAGGCTTTGAAACTGCTTGACTAATATATAATCCACAGGAGGTAAGGAATATGAAGTACAAATGTAAAATATGTGGGGAGATAGTTGAGGCTGATCAGATGCCTGAGGTATGTCCAAAGTGTAAGCAGACTGATTGTTTTGAGGTGATTGAAGAGGATTCTAATCCTTATGCAGGTACTGAAACAGAGAAGAATCTCCAGACAGCATTTGCAGGAGAATCTCAGGCCCGCAACAAGTATACATATTTCGCGTCTCAG
>CAMHCL010000159.1 GCA_946183625.1 uncultured Lachnospiraceae bacterium | reverse complement strand
ATACCACGCTCTCTCTCTTCTGGAGCCTTATCAATATTTGCGAAATCTACAGCTGAGTTACCTGATACTCTCTCTGAAAGTACCTTTGTGATAGCTGCTGTAAGAGTTGTCTTACCGTGGTCAACGTGACCGATTGTACCAATGTTAACATGTGGTTTTGTTCTCTCAAACTTAGCCTTTGCCATTTTTAAATTCCTCCTAAATTTTTAACCTCTATCGGTTTTTCTATCTTTGTGACCGGGACCGGAAATTCCCGACCACAGCACTATTCTTGATTATATAAAATGACACGTAATATTTCAAGTATATTTACGGTTTAAAACCAAGAATTTTATAATTTTTGAATGTAAAACCCATATATCAGTTTACATAATCCAAAGGATAGGATCATCACCAATATATAATTACTTGTTAGCACTCAGAACCTTCTCCTGAACGTTCTTTGGACACTGCTCATACTTCTCGAAGAACATTGAGTAGTTACCACGTCCTTGTGTTCTAGAACGAAGATCTGTTGAGTAACCAAACATTTCAGCAAGTGGAACATAAGCTGTTACCTTCTTACCATTACCTACGTCTTCCATACTTTCGATACGGCCACGACGTGAGTTAAGGTCACCGATAACATCACCCATGTACTGCTCTGGCATAACTACCTCAACCTTCATGATAGGCTCAAGAAGTACAGGATTACCCTTCTTCATAGCCTCCTTGAATGCCATAGAACCAGCAATGTGGAATGCCATTTCAGATGAATCGACTTCATGGTATGAACCATCATAAACTTCAGCAGCAACACCGAGTACCTGGAATCCACCAAGGATACCAGCCTGTGCAGCTTCCTCGATACCTTCACCTACAGCTGGGATATATTCCTTAGGAATGTTACCACCAACTACAGTTGACTCGAACTTGAACTGCTCTTCGCCATTTGGATCCATAGGTGTAAACTTAACCTTACAGTGACCATACTGACCACGACCACCAGACTGCTTTGCATACTTAGAATCAATATCAACAGGTGTTGTAAATGTTTCCTTGTAAGCAACCTGAGGTGCACCTACGTTAGCCTCTACCTTAAACTCACGGAGAAGACGATCTACGATGATCTCAAGGTGAAGCTCGCCCATTCCGGCGATGATTGTCTGACCTGTGTCAGAATCTGTATGTGTTCTGAATGTAGGATCCTCTTCTGCAAGCTTCTGAAGAGCATTTGCAAGCTTATCCTGACCATCCTTTGTTTTAGGCTCGATAGCGAGCTCGATAACAGGTTCTGGGAACTCCATAGACTCTAAGATTACTGGATGCTGATCATCACAGATTGTATCACCTGTTGTAGTATTCTTAAGACCTACTACTGCAGCGATATCACCTGAATACAGCTTATCTATATCTGTTCTATCATTAGCGTGCATCTGAACGATACGTCCTACACGCTCCTTATAATCCTTTGTTGCATTAAGCACATAAGAACCCTTGTTAAGAGTACCAGAATATACTCTGACGAATGCAAGCTTTCCTACGAATGGATCTGCTACAATCTTAAATGCAAGAGCAGCGAATGGCTCGTCATCTGAGGACTTCTTAGTAATCTCATTTCCATCCATATCAACACCCTTGATGTCAGGGATGTCTGTAGGTGCAGGCATGAACTCGATAACTGCGTCGATAAGCTTCTGAATACCCTTGTTCTGATGTGCAGAACCGCAAAGTACAGGTACAACTCTTTCCTTCTCTCCTTCTGGAGTATCGATAGCTGCACAAGTACCAGCACGAAGAGCAGCCTTAAGCTGATCTACAGTTGGTTCCTCACCTTCAAGGTAAGCCATCATAAGGTCATCATCAAGCTCGCAGCAGCAATCAACAAGTTTCTCACGCCACTCTTCTGCCTGTTCCTTATATTCGTCACGGATATCTGTGATTGTGATATCCTTTCCTTCATGATCGTTGTAGAGATATTCCTTCATCTCAAACAGATCAATGATTCCTTCAAAATAATCTTCCTTACCAATAGGAATGTTAACTACAATAGGTCTCTTACCAAGACGAGTCTTGATCTCCTCAACAGTATTGTAGAAATTAGCACCCAGTATGTCCATCTTATTAACGAATGCCATACGTGGTACATGGTATGTATCAGCCTGACGCCATACATTCTCTGACTGTGGCTCAACACCACCCTTAGCATCAAATACACCGACAGCACCATCCAGTACACGAAGTGATCTCTCAACTTCGACTGTGAAGTCAACGTGTCCAGGAGTATCGATGATATTTATACGATGCTCGAGAGCGCCTGGCTTTGGCTTATTCTGTTCTTGTAATGTCCAATGACATGTAGTTGCAGCGGATGTGATTGTGATACCACGCTCCTGTTCCTGCTCCATCCAGTCCATTGTAGCTGTACCTTCGTATGTCTCACCAATCTTGTGATTAACTCCGGTATAGTAAAGAATTCTCTCTGTAAGAGTAGTCTTACCAGCATCGATGTGTGCCATGATACCGATATTTCTTGTTCTCTCTAATGGATATTCTCTTCCAGCCAAGACTGTTTCCTCCTTAAATTACTAGAATCTGAAATGAGCAAATGCCTTATTAGCCTCTGCCATTCTGTGCATTTCTTCTTTACGCTTTACAGATGCACCTGTGTTGTTTGATGCATCGATAAGTTCATTTGCAAGACGTTCTTTCATTGTCTTCTCAGTTCTCTTACGTGAGAAGCTTGTGATCCAACGAAGACCAAGAGCCTGTCTTCTGTCAGGTCTTACATCAATAGGTACCTGATAGGTTGCTCCACCAATACGTCTAGCCTTAACCTCGAGAAGCGGCATAACATTCTCCATTGCGGCTTCAAAAACCTCAATAGGATCCTTGCCTGTCTGCTCCTTGATCTGATCAAAGGCGCCGTAAACGATCTTCTCTGCAACACCCTTCTTACCATCTAACATGATGTTATTGATAAGACGAGTAACAACCTTGTTGTTGTAAATGGGATCAGCAAGTACGTCTCTTTTTGCGATATGTCCTTTACGTGGCACGGTTCTTCCCTCCTTAATAATAATTAATTCATTGGTACTCACACTCTATTCGGTGTGCTCCGCGCTGTTTGTTACTTAAGTACCTGAGTTTATGTTAAATGAAACTCATACCCTCATAAAACCAGCGACGGTAACTGTTAAATATGGATTACTTAGCATCCTTAGGACGCTTAGCACCATACTTGGAACGTGCCTGACGTCTCTTTGCAACTCCAGCTGTATCAAGAGTACCACGGATAATATGGTATCTTGTACCAGGAAGGTCCTTTACTCTTCCTCCACGAACGAGAACAA
>CAMHCL010000158.1 GCA_946183625.1 uncultured Lachnospiraceae bacterium | reverse complement strand
CATTCACCATGCAGAAGTTCGAACTTCATGTATTTCTCAATTGCATGTCCGATGGTATGCCCGAAATTCAGAAGTTCTCTCTCTCCTTTTGTCTCGGTAGGATCCTCTTCCACTACTCTTTTCTTGATCAGATTACATTCATAGATTATAGACTTAACAATATCATAATCAAAATCATTTAATTTATCTGCATTCTCCTCCAGCCATTGGAAGAATTCACTATTCTTTATCAGGGCTGATTTAACGACCTCACCCATTCCGGAATAAAATTGCCTCTGGCTGAGGGTTTTAATAGTATTAGGATTAATAAGAACCATTATAGGCATATGAAATGCGCCTACCATGTTCTTATAGGAATCAAAATCTACTCCTGTTTTTCCTCCTATACTTGAATCGACATCAGCAAGGAGACTGGTAGGAATCTGAATAAAATCAATTCCTCTCAGGTATGTAGCAGCAGCAAATCCGCACATATCTCCAGTTACACCACCGCCCAAAGCTATAAGGAGGTCGTTACGATTGAATTTATTCTCTATTAGCTCGACATATAAAGCCTTTACGGTATCCAGATTCTTGCTTTGTTCTCCTTCTGGAAATACATAGGTTATGACCTTTTCACATATAGGATTTATAATATCTAAAATAGCATCCATATGATAGGATGCTACTTTAGAATCCGATACAACACATATCTTGCGTCTAGTACCGGATGTATATTCTTGAATGAATTCAGATAATGGTTCGAAGGTTCCGTCATATACTATGTCATAGATCTTCTCACCATTAAGGTTTACAGGTAATGAATTATAAGAACTTGAAATCATCATCTTCTACTTTCGCTTTCTCAGCTTCTGTTCTCTTTATGGAAATCTTGCTTCCTGAAGAATTAGAAGACTTTAATGACATCGAATGACCACTTGAAGATTCATTTCCACCGCCATCAAATGGATTAATTCCTTCACCACCAAGAGTATCTCCATAAACTTTCTCAGCACTGCTTCTCTTATCATCTCTGGAAGCCCCAGGATCAGATGGAGCACTGAAAGAATAACTGCTTGATTTTTCCTTGGCATGTACTTCAGCTGTAGAGCCTGTAGATACATATGAGATATATCTTGGATCTATAAATGCATCAGGATCAAAATCCAATTCTTCTAAAAGATCGAATTGTCTTTTAATAACAGATGCGAATACATGCTTATATTCAGCATATCTGGACTGAAGCTCTGTGATCTGTTCATTAAGTAGATCCAGTTCCATATGAGCTTCTTTAACAATCTCGTTAGCTCTGCTCTGAGCTTCCATCTCGATATTCTTTGCTTTCTTTTCAGCATTTGAACGTGCTTCTTCAGAATTCTTCTCTGCAATCATTAATGTCTTCTGCAGATCTTCTTCGGTTGTTTTATAATGCTGTACAGTATCGGTCAGTGTAATAACACGTTCTTTAAGCTCTGCATTTGACTTATAGAGTTCCCCATAACTCTTAGATACTTCATCAAAAAACTGTTGAACGTCTTTTTTCTCAAATCCAATACCAGTCTTAAAACGCTTCTGTTGTATATCAACTGGTGTCAGCATGTAATTACCCCCAATCGTTCCATAATGTATTAGTTACCTAAATTTGGTGACAAATTGGAACTGTTAAGTATTTCTTCTCTCAGATCACCTGAAACTTCTATATTATTAGGAACTGCTATAAATATATTAGCTGAGATAGCCTTAAGCTCTCCACCTAATCCATAACAAGCACCACCAATAAAGTCGATAATACGCTGAGCTGGCTCAAGTGATAAGCCCTCCATATTAATAACTATAGCTCTACCCTTTTTAAGGAAATCAGTTACAGTCTGAGCATCATCAAACTCAGCTGGCTTAATAACATAAACTTCGCTGGATGGTCTGTAATTACTCTGTTTTCTTTCTGGAGCGCTAAAGGAAACCAACTTATCTGTAGCAGTCGAAGTTGGTGCAGAATATCTTCTCTGTGAAGCAGCACTTGAGTATCCAGATCTGGAAGAACTGTTAGAACTACTTGAGTTGAAGTTACCAGCTGTAGAACCACTATTGGATGTATTATTGTTCCTTAATGAAGGGAAGGATTTCTTAGGCTTCCTGGTAGGTTTATAGGTATCCTCGTAATCGTCCTCGTCATCATCTTCTTCATCGAAGATATCTTCATCTTCTTCATCGTACTCATCATCGATTTCGTCTTCGACTCTGAACAAGTCTAAAAAACTTTTCTTGCCATTAGCCATTATAACTTCTCCCATCATATATTATAATTTCTTTCACCAAAAATCGCTGTCCCGACACGAACCAGAGTAGCACCCTCTTGAACTGCTACTTCATAGTCATTTGTCATGCCCATGGACAGAAATTCCATATCAACATTATGTATGTTTTTAGATTTTATGTCAAGTAATAATTCCTTCATGCCCCTAAAAATAGGCCTGTTTTCTTCCGGATCATCAACAAAAGGAGCAATTGTCATAAGGCCCCTGATATGGATGTGTGGAAATGTACTGATGTCGCGTACAAGCTGTTCTGTATCACTTCCTGATATTCCAAACTTTGATTCCTCTCCTGCATAGTTTACTTCGATAAGTACATCTGCTATCATATCCCGTTTTGCAGCTTCCTTCTCGATTACTTCAGCCAGATGTACAGAATCAACTGAATGGATAAGAACAGCCTTATCTATTATATATTTAACCTTATTGGTCTGAAGATGACCGATCTGATGAAATCTTACAGGCTTCGATACATTTTCATACTTCTCTTTTAATTCCTGAGGCTTATTCTCACCGAAATCCTCTACGCCATCCTTTATAAGTTCTTCAATATCGCTAAGCGGCTTGGTCTTGCTGACAGCTATAAGGGTGACTTCTGAAGGATCACGGCCAACACTCTCGCATGCCTTATCAATATTTGCTCTTACCTTGTTATAATTTTCAATTAACATTATTACTTACCTGGTTTCTATATATTATATTTAATAAAGTGTCTGGTTCTCAATTATTCCTGATGAATCCAGAACTATATTATCAAATTCCTTAAGGTTATAATCATCCTTTACTATTGAGAATTCATCCTGAGTTTTGATAACCTCAACTTCGGTAAAGTCTGCTACACCTTCATTAGCGAGATATACACCTGTCAGATTAGCTCGCTCCAGTGATAGTACATTTGTACCATTAGAACCATCTTCCATGACCAGAGTATCTGTGTCGTTAAATGCACTCTCGTCTACATAGTGGAAATCGTCGTCTTCTTTATAAACAAGAATGTCGATAAGCTGCTGCTTGACATTTCCATCTTCATCATATCGATTTACATAGACC
>CAMHCL010000157.1 GCA_946183625.1 uncultured Lachnospiraceae bacterium | reverse complement strand
TAACGACAAGAAGATAGAGAAAGCCAGGGAAACATCGGGGTTCTTTATCTTCTTAGTCCTTATCTTCTCTCTCGCAATAAGTCTTCCCTTCAAGTCAACATTAAGAAGTGGACATATATTCAGAACCTGACCTACCATTCCGGCTGTCTTAGATACACGACCGCCCTTTATATAATAAGTGAGATCTGTTGAGAAGAACCAGTGATTAACAGTAAGTCTGTTATCCTCAACCCACTTAGCAAGTTCCTCCATGCTGAGTCCTTCATCTCTCTTATCAGCAGCAAGCTCCATAAGAAGTCCATAACCCGATGATGCTGCAAGAGAATCGACAACTATGATCTTAACATTCGGATACTTCTCCATTATCATCTGTCCAGCCTGATTGGCACTATTGACAGTTCCGGAAATACCAGAGGAAAGTGATATATGAAGTATATTTTTACCTTCCTTCGCAAATCCTTCGAAGTAATCCATGTACTCACCGATGCTGACCTGAGATGTCTTGCATTCAGATCCGTTAGCCATAAGCTCATAGAGATCCCATGGTGAAAATGTAAGACCCATGTCATCCTTTCGTGGAGTACCATCTACTGTTACATTAAAACTTATATAGCTGATATCTCTCTTCTTCATCCAATCATTGGTAAGATCACAAGATGAACAGCAGCTAAGTACGTAATCACTCATAACAAAGTTCCTTTCAGATTATCTACCATAAATAAAATGTACCACTTACCTAGTATAATAAAATTACAGATGTTTTTCAATCCATGCATAAATATCAGCATAAACTTCGTACTTATCCTTCTCATTCAGGATCTCATGTCTGTCATTCGGATAGAGCTTGCACTCAACATCCTGAATTCCTGCTTTGACAAACTTCTTATATACGTCCTTTACGCCCTTGCCCATATTTCCAACAGGGTCAAGTTCTCCAGAAGTGATGAGAATAGGAAGAGTCTTCTTGATCTTATCTATCTTCTTAGGATTGTTATCATACATAACAGTTGAAAGAAGCGCTTCATATCCATTCAGAGTAAATAAAAATGTACATCTTTCATCAGAATAATATTTAGCCATTATCTCAGGATCACTGCATACCCAGCTGTTAGTTATATCCTCGCCTGTGCAGTCGTATTTCTTATACGGGCCGTTATAAGTCAGATCTCTGATCTGTTCACTTCTGTAATCCCATCCCTTAGCCTTAGCCATACCTCTTACCAGTGTGAGGGCAGGCTTTGTAATGGTATCAGGTTCAGAACCTGTACCTACTATGATTGCTCCATCCAGAGTACTCTCAGGTCCATCAACTGACAGATATCTTCTGAGAAGATATGAACCCATACTATGTCCCAGCATTATATAAGGAACTCCCTTATAAGATTTCTGAATTCCAAGTCTGAGTTTATGCATATCCTTGATAAGAGTACCAGCCGGATTATCCTCTGCGATATAACCCCATTTCTCTACAGAGGTAACTGACTGTCCATGTCCCAGATGATCATGTCCTACTACCACGATTCCCTGTTCAGTGAGATATGTAGCAAATGCATCGTATCTCTCAATATATTCAACCATTCCATGAACCAGCTGTACTACAGCCTTTGGTTTCTTTCTGTATTCTCCATCCGGCATCCAGCAAACTGCGTGGATCTTAGTTATGCCATCATTAGATAAGAATGATAGATTCCTCTTCTTCATACAAAAACCTCCTCTTTAATGAAAAGGTTGACCATGACAGTCAACCTTTTCTTTTATACTACACTATATATGATACAATATATCTTTCAATTAGTCACGATTTCCTTGAGAATGATCTTTACGGATAACGTCATGTGCACCACCTTCAACGATACTTGTTGAAGATACAAGTGTGATCTTAGCTTTCTCCTGAAGCTCCTTAATAGTAAGTGCTCCACAGTTACACATAGTAGACTTAACCTTGCTGAGTGTTCCGTCAACGTTGTCCTTCAGTGGACCTGCATATGGAACGTACGAATCAACGCCCTCTTCAAATGACAGTTTCTTGTCTCCACCCAGGTCATATCTCTGCCAGTTACGAGCTCTGTTTGAACCCTCGCCCCAGTACTCCTTAACGTAATTTCCGTTAACAAGAAGCTTCTCTGTTGGGCTTTCATCAAATCTAGCGAAATATCTTCCCAGCATTACGAAGTCAGCTCCCATAGCAAGTGAAAGTGTAATGTGATGATCGTATACGATACCACCATCTGAACATACAGGAATGTATACGCCTGTTTCCTTGAAGTACTCATCACGTGCTTCACATACTTCGATAAGTGCTGTAGCCTGTCCACGGCCGATACCCTTTGTCTCTCTTGTGATACAGATGGAACCACCACCGATTCCTACCTTTATAAAGTCAGCACCACATTCAGCCAGGAATCTGAAGCCTTCCTTATCAACTACATTTCCGGCACCGATCTTAACTGAATCACCATACTTCTCTCTTACCCACTGAAGAGTGAACTTCTGCCAGTCTGAGAAGCCTTCAGATGAATCGATACAAAGTACGTCAGCTCCTGCCTCGAGAAGTGCAGGTATACGCTCTGCATAATCTCTTGTATTGATTCCGGCACCAACTATATATCTCTTCTGATCATCCAGAAGTTCATCTGGATTCTTCTTATGCTCATCATAATCCTTACGGAATACAAAGCTTACAAGTCTTCCTTCATCATCTACGATAGGAAGTGAATTCAGCTTGTTATCCCAGATGATATCATTTGCTTCTGAAATTGTAATTCCATCCTTTGCTGTTATAAGCTTCTCAAGTGGAGTCATGAACTCCTTGACCTTAGTATCAGGCTCCATACGGCTTACACGGTAATCTCTGCTTGATACGATACCTACAAGCTTGCCAGCTGCTGTTCCATCCTCGGTAACTGCTACAGTAGAATGTCCTGACTTTTTCTTCATCTCAAGGATGTCAGCCAGTGTAGCTTCAGGACTGATGTTGGAATCACTTGTAACAAATCCCGCTTTATATGCTTTAACCTTGGCAACCATTGCTGCTTCATCTTCAATACTCTGGGATCCATATATAAATGATACACCACCACTCTTTGCCAGTGCGATTGCAAGTCTGTCGCCTGATACTGACTGCATGATAGCTGATACCATAGGTATGCTCATCTCTATAGCAGGCTTCTCTCCATCCTTGAACTTAACAAGTGGAGTCTTAAGGCTTACATTTGCTGGCACACATTCGCTGGAAGAATAGCCAGGAATAAGTAAATATTCATTAAAAGTATGTGATGGTTCTGTAATATAGGTTGCCATATTCATTCTCCTTTTCAAATTGTATTTTCAGTTTAAAATATCACAGATTAGTATTTGTTTCAAGAAATTTTTCCTAATTAAATATGACAAAA
>CAMHCL010000156.1 GCA_946183625.1 uncultured Lachnospiraceae bacterium | reverse complement strand
TAAAAACTGGAAAGTATGATACGGCTGAAGCTCTTATGAGACTCAGACTGCCTGAGATTGGAATTATATTCCCAGATCAGTTTATAGAAATTGCGGAACAAGAGAAGGTTATTCATGATCTGACACTTATAATACTTCATAAGACAAGTACTGCAATCAGAAAGTTCCTGGTTGAAGGATATATAGTAAATCGTATTTCAGTAAATATATCTGTAGTAGAGCTTAGTGATCCTGAATTCTGTAATGATGTATATAAGATAATTTCAGATTGTAAGATCCCATTTGATAAGGTGGCGCTTGAAATAACTGAGAGTCAGAATGAATCAGACTTTAATACGATACTGGCTATTATTGGTGAACTTAAGGAGAAGGGCGTTTTGTTCTATCTGGATGATTTTGGAACAGGCTATTCCAATATGGAACGTATCATGGAACTGCCATTTGATATAATCAAGTTCGACAGATCCCTGGTTCTTGCCAGCACTAATAATCCTAAGTCAAAGAAGATGGTTTCACATATGGCTCACATGTTTAATGATATGAATTATTCAGTCCTTTATGAAGGCGTTGAGTCAGAAGAGGATGAGATAAATCTTACCAAGATGTCGGCTCAGTATCTGCAGGGTTATAAGTATTCAAAACCTATACCAATTGAGAAGCTGGTATTGTTCTTCGACAGACAGCTTACAGCATAGTTTGATCATATAGTTATATATTTTTTATAGAGGTATTAAAATGAAAACAGGATTAGTCATGGAAGGCGGTGCCATGAGAGGTATGTTTACCGCCGGAGTTCTCGATGTCTTTATGGAAGAGAGGATAAAGTTTGACGGCGCTGTGGGAGTATCTGCCGGCGCCGTTTTCGGCATTAATTACAAGTCGAATCAGAGAGGTCGTGCTATCAGATATAATATAAGATATGCTAACGATTGGAGATATTGCTCTGTCAGGTCACTTATACTTACCGGTGACATGTATGGTGCGAAATTCTGTTATCATACCATGCCGAAGGAGTTAGATATTTTCGACTTCGACACATTTGAAAATAATCCTATGGAATTTTTTGTAGTGGCAACGGATGTTCATACTGGAAAGCCTCTTTATCATAAATGTACTACAGGCAAGGATTATGACCTGGAATGGATGAGGGCATCGGCATCTCTTCCTCTTGTTTCAAAGCCTGTTCAGATTGGTAAATATACTATGCTGGATGGTGGACTGGTGGATCCGATTCCTATCAAGTTCATGGAGAAGAGGGGCTATGATAAAAATGTGATCATCCTGACACAGCCTGAGGACTATGTGAAGGAGGATCCAAGTAATCTTAAGTTTATGAAGATAGCGCTGAAACGTTATCCTAAGGTCTACGAAGGTTTTGTTAAGAGAGCAGCATTATATAATGACACCACTGCTTATATAAGGGAGAAGGAGCAGGCGGGAGAAATACTTGTTCTGAGACCTGAGGAGAAGCTTCCTATCAACAGGACAGAGAATGATCCAAAGCTTCTCAGAGAGGTATATAAGACGGGAAGATATGTAGCACACAAGAGACTGGATGAGATAAAGAATTATCTTAAGGAAGATTAACCGGGAGATTACATCATTGAGGGGGTACAATTATGGGTGAATTTATTATGGCCCTGGATGCAGGGACTACAAGTAACAGATGTATACTTTTTGATCATGATGGCAACATAGCTTCAGTTGCACAGAAGGAATTCATGCAGATATTTCCTAAACCGGGCTGGGTTGAACATGATGCAAATGAGATATGGTCCACAATTCTGGGAGTTGCAGTAGAAGCAATGGCAAAGGCTGGTGCAAAGCCTTCTGATATATCTGGTATTGGTATTACCAATCAGCGTGAGACTACTATTGTATGGGATAAGGAAACTGGCGAGCCGGTATACAATGCTATAGTATGGCAGTGCCGCAGAACCTCTGAATATTGTGATGAGCTTAGAGATAAGGGCTTTACTGATATGATCAGATCCAAGACTGGACTGGTTATAGATGCATACTTTTCTGCTACGAAGCTTAGATGGATTCTGGAAGAGGTTCCGGGAGTCAGAGAAAGAGCTGAGAGAGGAGAACTCCTCTTTGGTACAGTTGATACCTGGATCATCTGGAAACTGACTAAAGGAAGAGTTCATGTGACTGATTATTCAAATGCATCAAGAACGATGATGTATAATATCACAGAGCTTAAATGGGATGAGGATATACTGAAGGAGCTGAACATTCCTATGTGCATGCTTCCTGAGGTAGTAGATTCAAGTAAAATATATGGTAACTGCAGCAAGCATCTGCTTGGCGGTGAGATCCCAATAGCAGGAATAGCAGGTGACCAGCAGGCTGCGCTTTTCGGACAGCAGTGCTGGGAGAAGGGAAGTGCCAAGAATACTTATGGAACAGGATGCTTCCTCCTTATGAATACAGGAAGTGAGCCTGTATTCTCTAATAATGGTCTTGTAACTACTCTTGCCTGGGGACTGGATGGAAAAGTGACTTATGCACTTGAAGGCTCTGTATTTATTGCAGGTGCTTCTATACAGTGGCTTCGTGATGAGATGAGACTTATAGATAGTGCAGAAGACTCTGAATATATGGCTAATAAGGTTAAGGATACCAATGGCTGTTATGTCATACCTGCATTTACAGGACTGGGCGCTCCATACTGGAATCAGTATGCAAGAGGCGCAATCGTAGGTATTACCAGAGGAGTTAATAAGTATCACATTATTCGTGCTACTCTTGAGTCAATTGCTTACGAGACAAATGATGTTCTTAAGGCTATGGAACTGGATCTGGGAGCACAGCTCAAGGAACTTAAGGTGGATGGTGGTGCCTCTGCTAATAATTTCCTCATGCAGACTCAGGCTGATATTATAGATGCTACTGTAGTCAGACCTTCCTGCAGAGAGAGTACTGCAATGGGAGCAGCATTCCTTGCCGGCCTGGCCACAGGCTTCTGGAATTCTCAGGATGAACTCAGAACTATAACAAGTACTGATCATGTATTTAAACCTGAGATAGATGAAGAAACAAGGAAGGCGAAGTTAGCAGGCTGGGGAAAGGCGATACAACGTTCATTTGACTGGGCAGACTGATTATATTATACTTGTGCTTTGTAATAATCTGAATTTGGAGCTGATAAAATGAACTTCGAGTTAAAAAAAGTAAGTGACGAATATATTGATGATGCTGTAGATGCCGGGGCTCGTGATAAGAACCTTAAGTTATTTGATTTTTCTTATTTAAGAGATAATAGCATTTATGTGGCTGGACATAATCAAGTTCTTGTATCCAGAATATCTGAGTCTTTCAGACGCTTCAGCGATACATTTGAATTGAATATGAAAGTATCAGATGATACTGATTCAGAAGAATTATCAGGAGCAGATTATATATTATATACTGGA
>CAMHCL010000155.1 GCA_946183625.1 uncultured Lachnospiraceae bacterium | reverse complement strand
TCAGCGTCAAATGTAAATACATCTGAAATCTCTGAATAAGCAAATGGTAATGTATAAACCTTACCGTCAATAGCTACCTGCTGTGAGAATAAATCGGATGAAAGTCCGTCTACACTTGTTGTAACGCTTGGAGATGTTGGTGTTGAAGAAGAATCTGTATCAGCATCTGCATCATCATCTGTTGCGTCATCTATTGTATCATCATCAGTATCATCATCGAGTATATCATCATCTGAATCATCTGAAGGAAGATCAATTCCTGCTACATCATAATCAGTAGATACTACTTCTGATGACAGATAGAACCATTTCTTACCTATCTTGATACATGTAAATTTGATCTGCTGGTTACCAGTTACATCATAATCATATACATTTGATGTAAAGTCAGCTGAGAAATCAACATCTACCATGTCCTTGACTTTCTTATGAGAATAACTCATTTCATCTAACTTATCATTTCTATCTGATTTAGAATAAGAGCTTGATACTGTAGATGAGAATGATGATTCGTCATACTCAAAATCATATGTCTTATCAAGTGATATCTGAGCATCAAGAGATGATATAACATCGTCTGTATTAGTATTCTGTCTGGAGATATATTTTCTCATACCTTCAGCATTACCATCGTTATAACACTCTATATAAGCTTTTGCTATATCTTCTGGAGCCTTAGCACCGCCAGTTTCTCTGGTTGCAAACTTGAATAAAGCGAAGACACCAACACATCCAAGAATAAAGAATCCTGCAACAAGTCCTAAAATAAGAGCTATTATACCGCCCTTACCCTTCTTCTTTGGCTGAGCAGCTGCATTTGGTGTATTACCTGGCTGATTTGGGATATTGTTGCTTGGCTGTTCAGGCTGTGTATACTGCAGAGATGACTGTGCTTCTTGACCATATTGCATAGCAGGTCCTGTTGGAGTCAGAGGTCCATGAGGTCCCTGTGGCTGCTGAGTATATGGTGTCTGACCAGGCTGATTATAGCTTTGAGCATATGGATCCTGTGGCTGCTGTTCATATCCTGTAGGACCCTGAGGAGCCTGTGGTTCCTGATATTGTCCTGCATATGGATCTGAGGTTTGGCCATAGCTCTGTCCGTATGGATCTGCAGTCTGACCGTAGCTCTGTCCGTATGGATCTGCAGTCTGACCGTAGTTCTGTCCGTATGGATCCTGTGGCTGCTGCTCATATCCTGTAGGAGCTTGAGGAGCCTGTGGTTCCTGATATTGTCCTGCATAAGGATCTGCAGTCTGTCCATATCCCTGAGCATAAGGATCAGCTGTCTGATTATAGTTTTGTCCGTATGGGTCTGCACCAGGCTGATTATAGCCTTGAGCATATGGATCCTGTGCCTGCTGTTCATATCCTGTTGGACCTTGAGGAGCCTGTGGTCCCTGTGGTCCTTGAGGCTGGAAATTATTCTCGTCCATGTATATCCTCCTTAAAATACTTAAAAACATTCAAACTACATCATACATCATAGCATGGTAAAAAACAATAGTTCTTAGTGGGATAAAAAAATAACAACCACATAAGTGATTGTTATTTTTTAGATAGTCCGTAGGGGAATCGAACCCCTGATTCCGCCGTGAGAGGGCGGCGTCTTAGCCTCTTGACCAACGGACCGTTGATTATAATAACAAAAGTGCTCGCAAAATGCAAGCACTTTTATAAATAATTTATTAATTTATCTTAAGAACCTTTATTTCTACGGTGTCCAGAGCCTTTTGATATATAGGTTCTATGATGCCTTCCAGCTTTTTCTCATGTCTCTTAATGACATCAAGCTTTGGTTTTGTTACTGGATGCTTGGCAACAAATATGGTGCAGCAGTCTTCGTATGGCTCAATTGATGTCTCATATGTGCCTATTCTCTGTGAATATTCTACTATCTCCTGCTTATCCATTCCTATAACTGGTCTATAGACAGGGATGTCTACAGCTTCATCGATTACTCCTAGAGACTGCATAGTCTGGGATGAAACCTGTCCTATGGATTCTCCTGTTACGATACACTGTGCCCCTTCTCTAAGAGCTATATCCTTTGCCATACGGAACATATATCTCTTCATTATGATAGTAAGCTCATCATGTGGACAATTATCATATATAGCCAGCTGTAATTCTGTGAAATTAACGATGTGTAAAGCAATAGGACCTGCATATTCAGAAACTATAGTACCCAGCTTCTCCACCTTCTCCAGTGCTCTGGCTGATGTATAAGGAGGTGAATTAAAATATACAGCCTGCATTTCAACACCACGCTTAGCAATCATATAGGTTGCTACCGGACTATCTATTCCACCGGAAAGCAGAGATACAGCCTTACCATTGGTTCCTACAGGCAGTCCTCCCGGTCCCGGAAGTACCTTAGAATATACATATACTTTATCTCTTATTTCTATCTCCAGCATTACATCTGGATTATGTACATTTACGTGAAGTCCTTTATCCTCAAGAGCCATAAGAAGGTCATGTCCAACTTCAGCTTCAACTTCAACCGAAGTCATAGGATAAGATTTATTAGTTCTTCTGCAGTGAACCTTGAAGGAAAAATCAAATTCATCATATGCATTTGTTATATGCTGTAATGCAGCCTTGCTGATCTCGGCATAATCTGTGCTTTCGGACATAGTTACAGGACAGATACCATTAACACCGAAAACCTTAGTGATATATTCAACACAAGTGTCATAATCGAAATCAGATAGAGCCTCCACATAGATTCGTCCGAAATCTCTTCTGACATCGAATTCACCCAGAGATTTGATCTTGTTTCTGATCCTCTTACACAGGGTTTCTTCAAATACATATCTGTTTTTTCCCTTAGTACCTATCTCAGCATACTTAACAAGGAACATTTTAGCGTTTTCCATTAATTAATTACCTCTATCTTTTTGTAAAATGTACTTTATCCTCTTACATAATGTCTCAGCATAGGAAGTATCTCGTTAACTACTTCTATAACATAGTCGATCTCTTCTTCTGTATTATTCTCGCTGAAACTGAATCTCAGAGTTGATTCAATTCTGTCATTAGGAAGTCCGATTGATTTCAGAACGGAACTATCCTTCTTTTTATTTGATGAGCAGGCTGATCCAGATGAAACAAAGATACCCTTATCTTCTAATGCGTGAAGCATAACCTCAGCTCTTACTCCTGTAAAGCTTATGCTTGCTATATGTGGAGCACCAAGACCTTCCTCAAGCATAGAATTAGAATATACATCATCTATAGCTGTAAGACCTGTTATAAGCCTTTCCTTAAGTCCTTTGATATATGAAATACGCTCGTCAAAATTCTTAAATGTAAGCTCAACTGCCTTACCAAGTCCTGCAATACCAGGTACATTTTCAGTGCCTGATCTCATATTCTTCTGCTGACCGCCGCCATAAATAATAGGTCTTATAAGAGTATTGTTC
>CAMHCL010000154.1 GCA_946183625.1 uncultured Lachnospiraceae bacterium | reverse complement strand
TGTATTCATAGGCGATTTCTGCAAATCCTTTATACCTTGTCTTATAGCTAGATTTGTATTTAAGGGCATGTATCCTGATACATATCTGCTTTATGTCCTTTACACAGGCTTCGGAGCTGTGCTTGGACATAACTTCCCATTTTATCTTAAATTTAAGGGTGGAAAAGGAGTTGCTACAACAGCAGGAACCATAGTTGGACTGCTGAATCCGATACTTATAGTTGTACTTCTTATTCTGTTTGTGATAGTTGAGCTGATAACAAGATATGTATCGCTTGGCTCAATACTTCTCATGATAGAACTTACAATTATGTACGGAGTACTTCTTTTCACAAATCATCTCTGTTTTGATATGTCAGTCGCATCATCTAAAGCGGCTGGTATTGAGAGCTTCATGCTTATAATCCTGTTCTCAGCTCTCTGTATATTCCGCCACCGTGCGAATATCGGCAGATTGATGCGTCACGAGGAGAATAAACTGAGCTTCTCAAAGAAGGACAAGCCTGAAGAAGACAAAAAAGAGAAATAATGGAGGTAAATATGAATATATGCGTTCTCGGAGCAGGAAGCTGGGGGATAGCCCTTACAAAACTGCTCACTGTTAATGAACATAAACTCACAGTATGGTCTGTTGACCCTGAAGAGATTCAGATGCTTAAGACCAATTGCGAACATAAAACTAAACTTCCGGGAGTAATCCTTCCGGGATCAGTAGAATTTACAACTGATATAAAGGATGCCATGGAGGGTGCTGAACTCTTCGTTATGGCTGTTCCTTCACCTTTCGTAAGAGTAGTTGCTGAGAAGGCTGCTCCTTATGTACCAGAAGGTGGACTTGTCGTCAGTGTTGCAAAGGGTATTGAGGAATCAACACTCTTCAGAATGTCTGAGATTATCAAGGAATGTATTCCTCAATGTAAGATAGCTGTTCTCTCCGGACCAAGCCATGCTGAGGAAGTAGGAAAGCTTATGCCTACAACTGTTGTAGTTGGTTCTGAAGATAAGGAGATAGCAAAACTGGTACAGGATGTATTCATGACTGATTTCTTCCGTGTATATACAAGTCCTGATATCATCGGTATCGAACTTGGTGGAGCTCTTAAGAACGTAATCGCTCTTGCAGCTGGTATTGCTGACGGACTTGGATGCGGTGATAATGCAAAGGCTGCACTCATAACCAGAGGTATTGTTGAGATACAGGCTCTTGGAACTAAGATGGGTGGACATGCCGAAACATTTTCCGGACTGTCAGGAATTGGCGATCTGATAGTTACCTGTGCCTCAGTACACAGTAGAAACCGCAGGGCCGGTATTCTCATCGGTCAGGGTATGAAGTACGCAGATGCCATGAATGAAGTTAAGATGGTAGTTGAGGGCGTATATTCTGCAAAGGCTGCAAAGGCACTTGCTGATAAATATGAAGTTGATATGCCTATTGTGGAAATGGTTAACAGGATCCTTTTCGAGGATTATCCTGCCAGTGAGGCGCTTCATGGTCTCCTGAACAGAGACAGAAAGAAAGAAGTATCAAACCTTAGCTGAAAAGCTTGATATAAAAATAGAATCATATGAAGGACCACTTGATCTGCTCCTTCAATTGATAGAGAAGAATAAGTTTAATATATTTGATATTCCTATTGTTGAAATTACAGAACAATATCTGTATTACATAAACAGTATGGAAGAAGATAACATGGATGTAATGAGTGAGTTCCTGGTAATGGCAGCTACACTTATATCCATTAAGGCTAAAATGCTTCTTCCTAAGGAAGAGGAAGCCGAGGAAGAAGAAGAGGATCCTAGAGCTGAACTTGTCAGAAGCCTCATTGAGTATAAAATGTACAAGTACGCATCCTACGAACTCAAGGATATGAGCATGGATGCTGATGGAACTTATTTCAAAGGCCCATCAATTCCATCTGAGGTTAAGAATGTCAAGGAAGAGATTGATCCTGCAGAGCTGATCGGTGATATGACACTCAAACAGCTTAACAGTATATTTAAGACTCTCCTTATGAGAGAGGCTGACAGAGTGGATCCGGTAAGAAGTAAATTCGGAACCATCACCAGAGAAGAGATAAGACTGGAAGACAGAATGGTTGAGATCCAGTCAGAGATCAAAGGCCTGAAGAGTATTAACTTCAAAACATTGCTTGGTAAGAAGCGTGGCAAGATAAATATAATTGTTTCTTTCCTTGCTATACTTGAGCTGATGAAGACAGGAATACTGACCATCAGACAGAGCGAAAGATTTGGAGATATACTTATAGATTCACTGGAGTAGACTAAAATGGATATAACTTATATAAAGGCAGCGATAGAGGGAATCCTTTATGCAGTAGGAAGTGCTGTAGAGGAAAGTACATTGATATCTGCCATAAGTACAGAAGAAGAACAGGTAACTAAAAAACAGATACACGAAGCCGTAGCTTCCCTTATGGAAGATTATGATCAGGCTGACAGAGGTATCAGGATCATAGAGCTGAATACTAAATATCAGCTCTGTACAAAAAACGAATATTATGAAATATTGGCTAAGGTTGTAAATATGCCTAAGAAGCATGTGCTTACAGATGTTCTTCTGGAAACACTTTCTATCATTGCATATAAGCAGCCTGTGACCAGAGCAGAGATAGAGAAGATCAGAGGCGTTTCCTGCAGCCATGCAGTAAATCGTCTTATAGAATATAATCTGGTATGTGAAGTGGGACGACTGGACGCTCCGGGACATCCTATACTTTTTGGAACTACAGATGATTTCCTTAGAAGCTTCGGTATATCATCCATGGATGAATTACCTGATATATCACAGGAGAAGATAGCTGATTTCACAAAACAGGCTGAAGAAGAAGTGGTTGTATAATGAAAATATTCTTAATTATTTTATGCATAATCGCTTTGGTGATCTTGGTTATATTTGCTATCAGCTATATACAGCTGAGACAATTTAAGATAACCACTTATCACATTAGTAAAAATGTACCGAGGGGGCTGAAGGGTAAGAAGATATGTTTTATGTCTGATTATCATGAGGCGGCCGGAGGTGTTCTTGATAAGCGGATTATTAACAGCATTATTAAAGAAAATCCGGATTATATACTTGTTGGTGGTGATATGATCACTGACAGTATAGATTACGAGAAGACTAAAAATGCAAGTGATCTATTAAATGCACTTGCTGAAAGGTATAAGATTTTCTATACGGCTGGTAACCACGAACGCAGAATGCAGGATCCGAATTCTCCAAACCAAGATATCTGGGAATATTTTACAAAGGCATTAAATCCTACAATTACATTTCTTAATAATGGCAGGATATATCTTAATGGAATAGACAGTTCTGATGGGACTTTATATGGGCTTGATATTCCGACGGGTTTTTACGGCCGTTTCAAACACAAAGATCTGACCGTTAAAAATGTTAACAAATATTTAGGTGACAGAAGA
>CAMHCL010000153.1 GCA_946183625.1 uncultured Lachnospiraceae bacterium | reverse complement strand
GAAGGATTATCCAGAACCGGAGAGTGAGGTTGTAATCCTTTCCAAGGGTTATAAGGTTACTGAGGTTCCGGTTGTAATGAATGAACGTGAAGGTGGAGTTTCATCCATATCAATGTTTAATGGTGCCTATTATATGATAAAGGTAAGTATAGCTATATTGATAGCCAAGCTGAACAGCAGATAGAAACATAGAGGATGGCTAATGGAGGGAATGATATGTCCTTAAGAATTCGTCTGGTAGTAATTGTATGTATGGTATTTATATTTATATATATCATACGTTCTATTAGTAAAAAAACTATTGATTATAAGTATGGACTGGGTTGGTCTGTAATTTCGGCAATAATCACGTTGTTTGCCATATTTCCTGGGATTCTTGAGTGGATCGCAAAAGTTACTGGAGTTATAGCACCGGTAAATGTGCTGTTTTTCCTTGGGTTCATTCTTTCACTTGGAATCATATTTTCATTATCAAAGACAGTGAGCAAGTTGCAGGATAAGGTGAATAAACTATCACAGGAACTGGCAATATTAAGGAAGGATACTCACGATAAAAAATGAAAGTTTTTTATATCTACAATATACAAAGAAGCGTAAAGCAGGATAATACCATTATCATTCAGGGCCACTGCAATGAGCATTATATGAGAGATGCCAAGATAGAGGCTCTGATTCGTGTTGATGGTGAGTGGAAGAATCTTCCTGTTACCTACAGTGTCAGAAAGATAGGTACTGCACTTACCATGATGGACAGAGGCAGAACATATTCCTACTTCGCTTCTTTCTTTGTTGATATGGGCGAGTATGCCAATACCGACAGAGGTACCCTCAAGATCACATTTTACAATCCGGATGTGACTGGAGATGAGAAGACTATTACACTGTATGAATGCAGACTTTTCGCTATTCAGGAGAAGTTGTCTGAAATCCTTTACAACATCGATGATGTAGATGTTCAGGAAAATATAGTCAGAATATCCGGATGGGCAGCTGGTGCTGACAAAATCCGAGTATATAAGGTTGAGGACAGACATCCTGTACCTATTCAATCTGAGATAAGACGAGTAAGCAGATTTGATGCAACTGATGTTCTCTGTGAATATGATGGAAAGGAAGCAATAGGATTCCATATAAATGTGGTAACTGAAGAGGACTTCCTTCTGCTCAGATTCAAGAATAAGAATAATTTAAATACAGTAGTAGAACTCAGGCTCAAGGAATATAAGAACAAGAGAAGCCCTGTAAATGTGGCGATGAAATACGCCCGCAAGGTTTCTACAAATATAAAGACTATAGGAGTTATGGGTACAGCTCAGAAGGTTGTAAGCAAGGTGCTTCCGAAGCTTGGAGCCAGAGATGTGTCATATGATAAGTGGCGCGAGGTGATGGCTCCGACAGAGAAGGAGCTGGAGAGACAGAGAAATGACGAGTCTGTACTGGGACCTAAGTTCAGTATTCTGGTGCCTCTTTATAAGACTCCTGAAGCAATGCTTAGGGCATTAATCGAATCTATTAAGGCTCAGACCTATAAGAATTTTGAAGTTATTCTTTCAGATGGCAGCCCTTTTGATTCAAGGATAAAAGAGCTGGTTGAAAAGGCCTGTGGCAAGGATGAGAGATTCATATATGTTGATGGAAGTGAATCAGCAGAGCTGAGTGAAGATATCATAAATGCTGGAATCTGTGTTGACAGAAAAGATGATGGTTCTCTTGGAATTGCAGATAATACAAATCAGGCACTTATAAGATCTACAGGTGATTACATAGTTCTGGGGGATCATGATGATCTCTTTACACCGGACGCACTTTATGAATGCGCTAAGAAAATACGTGATGTTTTATCCCAATCAACTGATGATGCTGATTCCAAAGAGGCTGATCAGAACACAGTCATCTACAGTGATGAGGATAAGGTGGATGAAGCAGGCAAGCACTTCTTTGATCCGCATTTCAAACCTGACTATAATATCGACCTTCTTAGAAGTGTTAATTATATATGCCATATGTTTGTATCTTCCAGAAGTCTTGCCATATCTGTGGGAGGCTTCAGAAGTGAATTCGATGGCGCACAAGATTATGATTTCATCCTGAGATGCACTGAAAAGGCTGACAAGATATATCACATACCGAAGGTACTATATCACTGGCGTTCCAGTGATGCTTCCACTGCAACTAATCCTGAAGCTAAAATGTATGCCTTCGAAGCAGGAAAGAAAGCGATAGAAGAGCATTATAAGAGAGTGGGATTAGAGGCCGAGGTTGAGTACGGAGATAATCTGGGATATTACAACACCAGATACAAGATACAGGGTGAGCCACTGGTATCTATAATCATTCCTAACAAGGATCATATTGATGATCTTAAGAAATGTATCGAATCCGTGGATGCCCGTTCTACCTACAGGAATATCGAATACATTATAGTTGAGAATAACAGTACCGAAGACGATACATTTAAATATTATGAAGAGCTTCAGAAGAGGGACGATATAAAAATCGTATTCTGGGATGGCATCTTCAATTATTCTGAGATCAATAACTTCGGAGTAAAGGAAGCAAAGGGAGAATATCTGCTGCTTCTGAATAATGATACAGAAATGATAGCTCCTGAGGCTATAGATAGTATGCTGGGTTTCTGCCAGCGTGAGGATGTTGGCGCAGTTGGTGCCAGGCTTTATTACAATGATGACACTCTTCAACATGCCGGAACCATCGTGGGCATAGGCGGTATAGCAGGCCATGCATTTATCGCACAGACCGAAGAACCGGGCTCAGTATATTTTAACAGAAGCAAGATGGCGGCTGACTTCAGTGCTGTTACGGCAGCTTGCCTTATGACTAAAACTGAAGTGTTTAATGAGGTTGGTGGACTAGATGCGTCCTTCAAGGTTGCATTTAATGATATTGATTTCTGTCTAAGGATTGTAGAGACAGGAAGACTTATAGTATACGATCCAATGGCCAGATTCTATCATTATGAATCCAAGTCCAGAGGTTATGAGGATTCTCCGGAGAAAAAGGAGAGATTCTGGGGAGAAATACAGAAATTCAGAGCAAGATGGCAGGGCTTTCTCGATAAGGGTGATCCTTGCTACAATCCAAATCTGACGCTGGATAAGCAGGACTTCTCACTTAAACAGATATAAGGCAGAGGTATTGAAATGATTCTCAGCATTTTCTATATTATTGCATACTTAATATTGTTTTTATCAATCATTCTTATCAAAAAAAATGATGATAAAGAAAATCTGTTTGTATGGATTGCCCTGTCAATTATAACTACGTTTTGTTATCAGGCTTTTATAGGTGCCATTTTCTGGAAAATCGGCGTACCAGTAAGTATCCTTACCATTGGAATAGCAGATCTGATTGCTGGAATAGCACTTCTGAGTATAGCTTATAAAAAAGGATTGCAAAAGCTGGATATGGCAATAATTGACGTGATAGCATTAATAGTTATTGCGATGTTGTCGGGTTATTATATGGTTAGGAA
>CAMHCL010000152.1 GCA_946183625.1 uncultured Lachnospiraceae bacterium | reverse complement strand
CGGTGCTGTAAAGGCGTTTGCTGAATGTCTTGTGAAGATGAATGAGGAACAGATTATAGTACTTACAGAAGACAGAGCTATGCCAACTGTATTCAGCAACATGGGTCTTAATGTAAATAAGATCCAGCTATAAGACAGATTATGAGAATAATAGATATTCATACACATACTTTTCCGGAAAGGATTGCGTCTGCAGCTCTGGAGGAACTGCAGAATGCCAGCGGTTCCAAGGCTCATACAGATGGAACAAACACAGGACTTAAGAAATCTATGCAGGAAGCGGGGATTGATGTGTCAATCGTCCTTCCGGTGGTCACTAATCCTGTAAAGGCTTCCAGCATGAATAATTATGCTGCAAGGCAGAATGAGAGCTTTGAAGAAACAGGTATATTCTCCATAGGAGGAATACATCCTGAAACCTCGGACATACGTGGGGTGCTGGAGGAAGCTCGAGATCTGGGGCTAAGGGGCATAAAGCTGCATCCTGATTATTATGGTGTAATGTTTAATGACATAAGGATAAAACGTATTATTGATATAGCATCAGAACTGGGGCTATTTATCATAACTCACGCAGGTATGGATATAGGGCTTTATCCGCCTATATGCTGTACGATAGATGCGATAGAGGATGTGATAGATGATGTTCATCCTGAGAAACTGATACTCGCCCATATGGGTGGATGGATGAACTGGGAAGAGGTTACCAGGAGACTGTATGATGCTCCTGTCTATGTGGATACAGCCTTTTCCATTGGAGAGATTGTGTGGCTGAGTGATGAAACTGAAAAGCCATACCATCAGATGAGTGATGATATGTTCAGAACCATGGTGAAAGCCTTTGGGGCTGATAAGATTATTTTCGGAACGGACTGCCCCTGGGCAGAGCAGAAGGACTACGTGGACAGAATGAATGTCATGGGGCTTTCTGATAATGAATTGGAATTGATATTCCACAAGAATGCAGAGAAGATACTTGGATTATAGTTAAATGTACTCAGTACATTTGACAAAAAAGGAGAGCATATGGGAAACGAAAGACCTGTATATGTTATAGGACATAAGAATCCGGATACGGACGCGATAGCTGCCGCTATTTCCTATGCCCATTTGAAGAAATTAAAAACAGGTAAGAATTATATAGCATGCAGATGTGGAAATGTAAGTAGTGAGACACAGTATGTTCTTGACAAGTTTGGCTTCAAGGCACCTAAATTCTGCGGTGATGTGAGAACGCAGGTAAGGGATATGGAGATGCGCCACATACCAGGTGTGGATGAAAACCTGTCACTTAAGGATGCGTGGGCCATAATGAAGGAGAACAAGGTTGTTACTCTTTGTATAGTTGAGGATAAGCTTCTGAAGGGACTTATCACAACTGGTGACATCATGGAATCTTACATGGGCTCTTATGAGGCTAATACTCTGGCTGCGGCAAAGACAAGCTATAAGAATATAGTTAAGACTCTGGATGGTGAGCTTATCGTTGGAGATATTGAATCAGTTCAGACTGAGGGCAAGGTGCTTATAGGTGCCGGTACTCCGGACGTTCTCGAGGAGTACATAAAGCCACATGATATAGTTATACTTGGCGACAGATATGAATCACAGCTCTGCGCTATTGAGATGGAGGCTGACTGCATCATTGTTTGTGCTGGCAGCAAGGTTACCATGACTATCCGCAAGCTGGCAGAAGAGAAGGGCTGTAAGATAATCACAACTCCACATGATTCATTTACCGTTGCAAGACTTATATATCAGAGTATGCCAATCAGCTATTTCATGAAATCGGAAAACCTTCTTACATTTAAGCTGGACGATGTTATAGAGGATGTGCTCCCGGTCATGGCATCCACCAGACATAGATATTTCCCTGTTATAGATTCAGCTGGAAGATATAAGGGAATGGTAAGCCGTAGAAACTTCCTGGCTGCATCAAAGAAGAAACTCATACTTGTGGATCACAATGAACAGAGTCAGGCTGTAAATGGAATGGAAACCGCTGAAATCCTGGAGATAATTGATCACCACAGACTTGGTACAGTAACAACAACTAAGCCTGTATATTTCAGAAATCAGCCATTAGGTTCTACCTGTACTATAATCTTCCAGATGTATCAGGAAGCCGGTGTGGATATAGAGCCGGATATGGCTGGACTTATGCTTTCGGCTATTATTTCTGATACACTTCTGTACAGATCACCAACATGTACTGAGATAGATAAGAAGGCCGGAGCAATACTTGCAACCATAGCAGGCGTTAATGAAGAAGAGCTTGCTAAGGAAATGTTTAATGCAGGTATCAACCTAAGTGGAAAGACACCTGAAGAGATAGTTCATCAGGACTACAAGAAGTTCAACATAGGAAAGCATGTAGTTGGAATAGGACAGATAAGCTCAATGGATTCAAACGAGCTGTCCCATATCAAGAATGCAGTGCTTCCTGAGATTGAAAGCATCAAAGAAAGAGATAATGTAGATCTGCTCTGCTTCATGATGACCAATATAATTAAGGAATCATCAGAAGTTCTGTTTGCAGGTTCAAATGCAGAAATCGTAATGGAAACCGGTTTCAATGTAGCATCCCGCGACCATAAGAGTGTGGTGCTTCCAGGTGTAGTATCAAGAAAGAAGCAGATGCTTCCAACAATTAGTACGACACTTGAATAGACACGGTGCGTGCTAGCCCTCGATTCGAAGAATCACGGTGCGTGGCTCAGTTTGGTAGAGCGCTGCGTTCGGGACGCAGAGGTCGCAGGTTCAAATCCTGTCGCACCGACAAAAAAAGGATACCATCAGGTATCCTTTTTTAAAAGGGTTTTATGTATTTTGAGTTGTAATTGCTTTGGTATTGCATTAATAAGGGAAAATGCAGAGACGTTATAAGTTTAAGATGGTATCGGTGCGTGAAAGCTCTCGATTCGAAGAATCCTGTCGCACCGATTCATATATAGCCTTTGCATAGCTTTCTGGATCGTTCTTAAATGGCAGACAAGCCTTCTTGTCGAAGAGACGGTATCTTGGACAACCGCCTGAACATAGGGGCAGCCATACACAGGAACTACATTCCTCATCATCTAAAGGAACAGCACATTTAAGATACATAGTAAAGCCATCAGGATTAGTTGCAGTTTCTAATGGACGAAGAGGATCCCAGGAGTTGGCATTTCCAAAAGCTAAGCTGGTATCATCCATTAGTTCAAGACATTTCATCAGATTTCCATCTGGATCAATCGCCATAGACCATATATTAGATGCATTACAAAAATGCCCTGTCATGCTGAAGTTTTTAAACTGATATAATCTAAGGGAAACATCAGCTGAGTCCTTATCAGAAAGCAGTTCAACCTGGTTTCCGCGAGAATCAGCAGTTTCACTTCCATATACAGGATATGGATAGTAACGAAGTTTATTTCCAGATTTTTCAGCTGTTTCTTTGATGAAATTATCCAGAGAATCTATCTCGTCTTTATTACCATTATGAATATTATGTCTGATAGTTATCTGAAATGGTAATCCCTTATG
>CAMHCL010000151.1 GCA_946183625.1 uncultured Lachnospiraceae bacterium | reverse complement strand
TATTCTGAAAGAATAATATTTTTTGCAAAAAGCTCCGTGACTTCATCAGAGAATCCCAGATCCTCATGCATATATTCCATATATCTAAAATTTACAAGAACTTCGCCTACATCAAAGACGATATTCTTTATATTATCTAACATTTAACCTATCCTTTCTACTATCCTAAATCACGTCCGGCATTAATGCCGTCATCCCCAAACGAGATATATTTTACCTGCTCAGGAATCTGTCTGCCCTCTTGATTGCTATCAGATAAGTGATCACCAGACAGATTAAATTTACTATAAGCGGAATGATCAGCTCACTGTAAGTGTCCAGGCTCTCATAAACGAAGGTCAGCATATAAGTTGGCAGGTACTTTCCAAACGGCAGATAACTAAGTATATCCGGTGCGAAGAGCACTGTTCCGATCATGGATATAGCCGCTACTATTCCATTCTTGAACCATACCGACATAAGCATGGTGTAATCCAGGATGAAGCAGATATTAAGACCGTGGATCAGCGCGCATATAAAAGCATTTCCAAGTGTCATATTCCTGGTCATAAATGTACAGGCTACGAAATAATAGATCATATAACATACAAATACAGAAATGCCTGCAAAGCTTCCATAAACCAGAACCTTGCCTGTTACAATATCCCGAACCGTGTATCCCTGTTCCTTAGGGAGCACCCACTTCCCCTTCTTCCTTTCCTTAGGAAGTATGTTGTGGCACACCAGGATCATAACCAGTGAATAGAAGAAACCAATATAGTAAGCGAAAACCGCCATATTTTCACGGACAATCTTCGGATACAGAGTACTCATCATGCTTTCCAGCGATGATATGTCGAAGTCCTGCAGTTCCTGGGTCAGCGCATCCGGAATATTGGTGAAGATAACGGTAAATCCCATTATCATGATTCCTACGCCAACTGCCATAAGTATGAACAGTATCAGCTTACCAGTCCTGATGACCTCTCTTATATCCTTCTTGATACAACATTTTATCCCCTTCATACGCACACCTCCTGGAATATATGATCCAGCGAGAGCGAATTACTCGTGATGGATACGATTTCCTGATCAAGAGCACCAAGTCCCTCCATGATACTCTTCTGACTGGAAAGCTTATTGCTCCTATCAATGACAATCCTTATGGTATTCGGATCCAGTATGAATATGTTCTGCGTATATGTATAGAGCCTTTCCAGATCAGGCTTCGTGTTAAATGTAACGACTATCTCTTTTGCTGATTCCTTCATCTCAGCTAAGTTAACTTCTCTTACGATAACTCCACCGCTAAGGAAGCCTGCCTTATCACATATACTATCCATATCTGCAAGTATATGAGTAGATAAGATAATAGTCTTACCTTCTGACTTAAGTTTCATAAGGATATTCTTAACATCATTTCTTCCGGCAGGATCAAGAGCGCTTGTAGGCTCGTCCAGAAGGATTATATCCGGATCATTTACAAGGACACCTGCGATTCCCAGCCTCTGCCTCATTCCTCTGGACATAGTCCTTACCTTAGCCTTCTTCGGAAGTCCAACCATATCAAGGAGTTCATCCCTTCTTGCAGGATTACTGTCCATCAGCAGGAAGTCCAGATATTCGTCTGTTGTCAGATAATCATAAAAAGCAGGAAGATCAGGCAGATAGCCTGTCTTCCTGTTATTATCGTCGCCAAATACACAGGAGCCTCCATCAGATTCCAGAAGCCCTGTCATTATATTCATCAGAGTGGTTTTTCCGGCACCATTACGACCGATAAGACCATATATACTGCCTTTATCAGCCTGGAAGGTCACCCCCTTCAGAACCTCTCTGCCCTTAAATGCTTTTTTTATACCTTCTACTTTGATCAATCTTATTCTCCCTCAGGAATCTCTCCATAGATATTGTCGTTAAGCCAGTTAATAGACACGATATTTCCTGCCGATAACTGCTGTATCTGGGCACTTACACCACTATTCCTTGAAGAAACAGCACCCTGTATCTTTCTGTCATTCTGAGCATGAATCTCACCTGAGAATGGATCCAGATCACCATCAATGATAGCTTTCTCGAAGAACGAAAGCATCTTAGCAGTCTGATATGGAAGTTTAGGAGTTCTAATATCAACCACACCTGTAGAAAGACCAAACCAGTAATTTGCAGCAGTACGCATACTCTTTACCTGATTCAGATCCCATGTACCCGAAAGTACTGACTGAACGATCTTGACATAATACTTGCCCCAGTTAAAGTATGGTGATCCAATGTAAGCATCCCTCTCTCCTTCTATCCTGAATACACCAGGACGTCTGGAACTGTTATTGTCTTCAGAATATTCAAAGTCTGCATAGAACTTAATTCCCTCGTCGATCATCTGCTGCCTATATTCATTCTCGTTATCATCATTTACATATTTAAGCATTATACGACATTCCGGATCGATAATAGATACGCCGATTGCAAAGGCATTTAAGTTTATAATGTTCATGGCATCCTTGCTTCTTGAAACGTAACCGATACCTCTCTTCTCTCCAACAGAAGATTCCATAAGCATCATATTTGCCGTCAGGATACCCATAAGGAATGTAGCTTCATAAAGCTTTCCATGATAACATCTGAGAGATGTATAATTCTGCGCAAGTGAGCAATTCAGGAATTTAACTTCTGGATGACGAACTGCCGCCTGAAGTACAGCCTGTGACATTGAAGGAGATACTGCAAATATTATCTCGTTCTTATCATTAATCGCTCTATTGAGAGTATCAGATATATCTTCATTTGATGCCAGGTAATAGTCCTTTGTTGATACATTATTATCTGTCATCTCATCAACATAGAGTCTTCCTGCTTCATGGCTGTCAATCCACCTAGAGTGATCAACATCATTGTCATATATAAATCCAACCCTGAGCGGAGCAGAAGCCGTATATCTTCTGGTCTTAGTGAACAGATTCATAATACCAGACTGCTGCTGTTTCTCAACATCTGCAGGAGTATTATCAAGAAATGCGATATTATCCACATTTCCACCGGAAGCCAGCTCACTCTGTGCCAGTTTTATGTTCTTAAGTATCTGATCATCAGAATCCTCTAACAGAGTCTTGATAGGGAATATTGAAATGTATACGAGAAATGCATCACTTACTACGAATTCGTCCTCGATCTTCATATTCGCCTTGATATTCTTGCTGAATCTGAAGAATGCTGACTTGAGATCCTTGCGAACATCCTCAGGCCATTCATGTTCCAGATCCTGTCCCATAAGCTCAGCAAGCTTTGCATATTCACCCAGTTCGCTGAAAACTATAAGGAAGTTCTTGGTAACCTTGTAGAAATCAAGATATTCATAGTATACTCTTACTTCCTTGCTGTCATTTTTGCGTGGAAGTATACGAATAACATCAGCAAGGATAAAATCTGTTCCACCGAACTTGGATACAGATACTCTCTTGTTACCCTCCTGAACGTAATACTGATTCATATACTCATATACCTTGATGGCATCTCTGATACCTTCCTGACGATATGAATCATAGAGGTTGGACC
>CAMHCL010000150.1 GCA_946183625.1 uncultured Lachnospiraceae bacterium | reverse complement strand
TTAATAAGCTAACTGAGGAACATCTCTCCAGGTGTAATCCAAATCATAGAATTCTCTCATTTCTTCCGAGAAAATGTGAATGATCACAGTACCATAATCAAGCAGTATCCAGCCACCTTCAGATCTGCCCTCTCTGTTCTTTAATTTATAATCCATGTCCTTCATCTTCTCTTCAGCTATATCTCGAAGAGCATCCAGCTGAGAGGTATTGGTTCCGGTTACTATAATGAAATAATCAGAAATTATCGATACCTCACCGACCTGGAGAGCTTTAATATCCAAGCCCTTCTTATCTGAAAGAGCAGAAATCAGCACATTTATATCATTTTTTAAATCAGTCAAAATCTCTACCTCTATATAATTCCAAATAATACTCGTAGGTTTCTCTGGACATTTCATCTATGGAATCATTCTTTGTCTCCAGATAACCCAGAGTATTTTTAAGTATATGCATAACCGCCTTATCAATATCAGTCATAGCCTCATGTCTTATCTCAGGCAATTCCTTGATCATCTTGCGGTTAGGTTCTATATAATCAGCAACAAATATTATCTTATCAAGCAAAGTCATACACGGATGACCTGTTGTATGCCATGTAATAGCTGAGAGGATTTCCTCGTCAGTCACATCAAACTTGGTTCTTGCATAATATGCTCCAAGCTTGCCATGCAGCAGATCCGGGCTTTTTCTCTCACTCTTACTGATAGGGAGTCCAAACTTCTCAGCCTTACGAAGTTTCTCATCCGTTGGGATACATTTTGCATTATCATGAAGTATTCCGGCTATACGAGCCTTCTCAACACTGGCACCATATACAAAAGCCATAGACGCAGCTGTGTATTCAACACCAATAGAATGAATAAATCTCTTCTCAGTGATTCTAGGCTTAAGCTTTTTAATCATTTCACTTCTATCCATGCTACTCTCCTAATCTTTATATAAAGAATTCGAAACTATATACTCTATAAGACTTTCCGGAAGCATTCCCTCAACTGAGCTGCCAGACTTAATCGCTTCTCTGATGTATGATGAAGATATATCAGGGATCTGCTCCTTCATAACAATTATATCCGCATAAGGATATAAAGCAAGTATTCTTTCTTTCTCCAAAACAGCCTTGTCGTAGCTTATATCATGTCTTGAAAAAGCTATAAAAGTCGTAATTTTGAAAAGCTTGTCGGCCTTCACCCATTTATCAAGCCAGGCCAGACTGTCCCCGCCTATGATAAAATATATCTTCTTATCAGGATAGATATCCCTTAATTCATTAATTGTATCAATAGTATAAGTTATACCGCCCCGTCTTAATTCCAGATCCGATGATTCCATATAAGGATAGTCAGAAATAGCCAGGTCGATCATATCAATCCTGTAATTCACATCCACAGCTGAAGCACCCTGCTTATAATATGTCTGATAATTCGGCATTATAATAACCTTCTCAGGATGAAATGTATTATAAACGGTTTCAGCCATCATTATATGAGCATTATGGATAGGATTAAATGTACCGCCAAGTATAGCTATACTATTTACGTCTTTTAAGATTTCCATGTACTTCTCCTGCTTTAACACTTTGCTTTTTCTTAGTGTCTCCCGGCAGAACTATCTTAGGATTCTCCCTGTTTGGTCTGTATAATACAACCTTTCTGCCTATAACCTGAACCAGTGTACTTCTGGTTCTCTCTGCAAGTGTAATGCCAAGTTCCTTAGGATCATCAAAACAGTTTTTAAGTACATTTATCTTTATTAATTCTCTTGCTTCAAGAGCTTCTGAAGCAGCAGCCACAAATTCAGGTGTCAGACTTGATTTGCCAAGTGACAGGACTGGATCTATATTCATGGCAAGTCCTTTAAGATATGCTCTATCTTTTGTAGTCATACAAATGTTCTCCTTCTTATAAACACCAGGTTGCTGGAAATCCTTATTCAACATATTCAAATTCCAGCTCATATATACGTACTGTATCTCCTTCTTCCATTCCCAGATCCTTCATCTGTTCGATGATCTTGTTCTTCTTCATGAATTCCTGGAAGAAATGGAATCCCTTCTCATCCTCAAGATTAGTATAACCAAGCATACGCTCAATCTTAGGACCTTCAACAGAATAAATATGGTCACCGACTTTTTCAACCTTGAAGGATAATTCTTCTCTTTCTGATAACTGTTCTATATCAAATTCTGTATTAAATACAAGTACATCATCCGGAGCTTCCTGAACCATCTTGTATGTTAATTCAAGCAGTTCCTTAATACCTTCGCCTGTAGCTGCAGAAATCGGCATTACAGGTGTATCAGGCTCAAACTTATCCTTAAGCTTCTTCAGGACTTCTTCTCTTTTATCTGTATCCAGAACATCTAACTTATTTGCTACAATTATAGTAGGTCTCTCAATAAGCTTATCACTGTAATTTGACAACTCATTATTTATAATCTCAATATCTTCAAGAGGATCTCTACCTTCCACAGATGCAGCATCTACTACATGAAGGAGAACTCTTGTTCTTTCTATATGTCTGAGGAAATCCAGACCCAGACCAACTCCTTCAGCAGCACCCTCAATGATACCAGGGATATCAGCCATTACAAAGCCCCGGCCTTCGCCTACATCTACAACACCAAGATTAGGAATAAGAGTTGTAAAATGGTAATCTGCAATCTTAGGCTTAGAATTGCTGACTCTGGATATGATGGTGGATTTACCTACACTAGGAAAACCTACAAGACCTACATCAGCAATCATCTTAAGCTCCAATGAGAGATACATTTCTATAGCCGGCTGGCCAGGCTGAGCATAACGTGGAGCCTGCATGGTACTCGTAGCATAATGCTGATTACCATTTCCACCTCGTCCACCCTTAAGAAGCACAAAAGGTTCAGTGCGGTCTGACATATCCATAATGACCTTACCCGATTCAAAATCCTTGATCACTGTTCCAGGAGGGACTTTGATCACTATATCATTGCCATTGGCACCGTGACGTCTTCTCTTGCTGCCCGGCTGACCATCACCAGCTTTATATTTTCTTATATTCCTAAAATCAGTAAGTGTATTCATTCCTGTATCAACGACGAAGATAACATCACCGCCATCGCCACCATCACCACCGTCCGGACCGCCATTTGGAACGTACAGCTCGCGTCGGAAAGATACATGGCCATCGCCACCCTTACCTGATCTTACATAAATTTTTGCTCTGTCTGCAAACATATATTATTCCTCTGTTTTAATAAACACATATCTGACAAATACTATTTTAGTTATAATAAAAGGAGCTTTGATATCTCAAAGCTCCATCTGTGTCGATATAGTCTCGGAATTATTCAGCAGGATAAATTGAAACCTGCTTACGATCTCTACCAAGTCTCTCGTATCTAACAACTCCATCTATTAATGCGAAAAGTGTATCGTCTCCGCCACGTCCAACATTAAGTCCTGGATGGATCTTTGTTCCACGCTGTGTATAAAGTACATTACCAGCCTTTACATACTGGCCATCTGCACGCTTAGCTCCAAGTCTCTTAGAAGCTGAATCTCTACCGTTCTTTGTAGAACCCATTCCCTTCTTATGAGCGAAGAGCTGTAAATTCATCTTAAACATGA
>CAMHCL010000149.1 GCA_946183625.1 uncultured Lachnospiraceae bacterium | reverse complement strand
ATTTAAAATTATCTCTTTCATAATTAATCCTCCAGGTTTTAATACATTTGCAAATAACTAGTTAAGAGTTGCAAGTGTATCACCGGACTCAACCTGAGCACCAGTACTTGTATCTATAGAAGCGATTGTTCCATCCTGAGGAGCAACGATCTCGTTTTCCATCTTCATAGCTTCAAGAACAAGGATTACATCACCCTTCTTTACACTATCACCAACAGCAGCCTTAACACTAAGTATCTTACCAGGCATAGGTGCTGAAACTACAACTGATCCCTGTGAACCTGATGATGCAGGCTTTGCTGCTGGAGCAGCTGGTGCTACTGGTGCTGCAGCTGGAGCAGCTGGTGCAGAACCAGCACCTACTTCTTCTACAGCTACATCATATGATACTCCATTTACGGTAATTCTATAATTCTTCATGATTATCCTCCTAATTTACACGACGTATAGATCTAACTACTAACTTATCATTACTTGCGGTATAAGCTGGTCCTCTCTTAGTACCTCCAGTACTACTATCAGCAGAACCATATGCTGCATATACAGCAGCTGTTAAAATTGCCACCAGTTCAGAATCTCTCATCAGGTCTTCACCTGCAGGTGCAAATGCTGCCGGCTGAGGCATCTCCTTCTTGACAGTTTCAACAGGTTTCTTAGCTGGTTCAGCCTTCTGAGCAGCCTTCTCCTTAGCCTGTGCATGCTCTCTGCGTGCAGCAGGATCAATTAACAGTGGTACAAACTTAAGCAGACTGATAACAAATGATATGAATATCAGTACACAGAATACTGTTGCCATACCTATTACAGTATTCTTTCCAGCCGCTTGCAGAAGCTCCTTCTTTGAATAAACAGGACTAACTTCACAATCAACCGCTTCAAATCCAAGTTCGCCTGAATAAGAAAGATAACTATCAACGAATTTATCTAATGATTCGTAATTTAGCTGTGGAGCCTGAGACTGATATAATGATATATACTCCATAACATTTGTATATCCATTATCCTTTGCCTCAGCTATAAACTGCTGTTTATACTGCTCTTTATGAGCAGCATACAATCTGTTCTGTTTATATGATATTGTAACTGCTACATCTCTATTTTCATACTCACAAAGTACGGTACATAACACTTTGTCATCAACACCATTCTTAAATGTAACGGCATCGCCAGTGCTTTTAAATCCCTTGAATTCACCGACATGGTCAGTTGTCTGAGCCTGTCTAAAACCAGCAACTGCAGTCTTCTCAAGTTCTGTACCATCATTGATGTAATATTCAGCTTCCTTTTCAGATACATTGTAGTACTGACCTATCAGAGTCTGAGTATACTGAGTCATAACCTGCTCATTTACATCAAATGCGAGTTCCTCTTCTTCGCCACAACCGGTCAGAGCAAATAGAAATGCAAGAGTCAGAAAAAGTAATAACTTCTTTTTCATTTCATTCTCCTTTCTAGTATGCCATATGTTTCTTGGCCGGTCTATCTTCTCTCTTTGTAGCAAGCATCTCAAATGCAGCTATAACACGCTTTCTGGTTGCATCCGGCTCGATTATGTCATCAACATAACCACGTCTTGCTGCAGCCATAGCACTACCCTGTGCTTCTGTAATCTTGTTCTTTGCTTCCTTGATCGCATCAACCTTATTAGATGCACCATCTATATCATCATTGTAGATAATCTGTGCTGCATATTCAGGATCCATGAGTGCAATCTTAGCAGTTGGCCATGCATAAACTATGTCAGCACCTAATGACTTTGAATTCATAAGGATATATGCTGAACCGTATGCATCCCCAACGATCACATTTACCTTTGGAACTGAAGCTTCAACGAATGCAGCTGTGAGTCTTGCAGCTTCTCTTGCAAGAACCTTCTCGCTATCCATATCTGCATCAAATCCCTTTACATTTGTAATTGTAAGAACAGGAATGTTAAAGCAATCACAGAAATTAACAAATCCTGATGCCTTAGCAAGACCATTACTTGTGATCTTATCGCCACCAGCTGATGGGTTGTTTGCAACAACACCAACAGTTGCTCCGTTCATCTTGATGAATCCTGTAACTAATTCAGGAGCATACTCAGGCTTTGTCTCTGAGAATAAGTTGTCATCTGCAATGCTTGTGATAACTGATTTGGAATCATCCTTCAAAGCATCGATGCCAGGAATAGTTCTGTTAAGATCATCCTCGCACATAGAAATTGCTTCATCTTCATTATTAGAAGGAAGGATTGATATAAGATTTCTGATCTCTGATAAAACTTCATTATCAGATGCATATACACCATCAACAAATGATGTATTGCTGCTGAGATATGAAGCTGATGATGTATCAAGCTTCTCCTCATAATTAGACTTTATAGCATTAGGGCTATTAACAAAAAGCTTTGCTCCTTCAGACATATATGTAAAGTCTGACAGAGATGCAAGGATTCCTGCACCACCACCGCAAGTTCCGAAAACTGCTGTAATCTGTGGAATAACACCTGATGCCATGGCACTCTTCTTAAATAAAGCACCAAAAGAATGAAGTGCATCAGTAGCCTCCTGCACTCTGAGACCTGCACAATCGATAAGTCCTACTACAGGAGCACCAACCTTCATAGCAAGATTGTATACAGCCGAGATTTTCTTAGCATGCATTTCGCCTATGGAACCGCCAAGAACAGAAGCATCCTGACTGTAAACATAGACCAGTTTACCACCGATAACACCATAACCGGTAACTACGCCGTCTTTAGGTGTATCCTGCGGACTTTCATTGAAATCAGTTGTCCTTGCTGTGACTTCTGAACCGATTTCAACAAAACTTGAGTCATCAAGAAGAGTTGCAATTCTCTCACTTGCTGACAGCTTAAGCATGTCGCTCATTTTAAAGCCCTCCATTAAATATATTTGGATAATTGATTTATAATTAGTAACATTATTACGTCATCTTGAAAATGACACTCCCATAATTATATGGTCTTTAACGTTACATTTCAAGCACAATAGTTAATTAAATTTTACTTATATGTCTTAATTACATTTTTATTTTTAACAAGGTAATCTACGAGTGAGATTACAGTGAGAGCAAGTGACAGATATATCAGAACCTGCTCAAATATATGTATTCCAGTTGCATATGCAGGAAGGTCTTCACCAAGGTTTGCGATAACTATACATATCATAACCATAGTCACTGCTGTCTTGACTTTACCCCACCATCCAGCTGCAATAACAATACCATTATCAGCAGCTATGAGTCTGAATCCGCTAATGATAAATTCACGAGCAATAATGACGATAACTATCCATGCAGCTATACGATTAGGCTGGATCAAAGCTATAAGCGCAGAGCTTACCAGAAGTTTGTCAGCAAGCGGATCCATAAATTTACCAAAATCTGTAACAAGATCATATTTACGTGCGATCTTGCCATCTACCATATCTGATAGTGAAGCAATGATAAATACACCTAGTGCGAACCATTTTCCAAATGGTATAGCTTCAACAAACATAAATATGAGAAATACTGGAATAAGAAATACTCTGAATAATGTAATTTTGTTAGGCAGATTCATATCTGACTTCTCCTTTTTAGTTACTCTTCACATAAATCTCCGGTAAGA
>CAMHCL010000148.1 GCA_946183625.1 uncultured Lachnospiraceae bacterium | reverse complement strand
ATTTGGTCCATGCATTTTTATTTTCCATTCTGTATCTCCTTTAATGATTCTTCTAGTATCTGAACAGCCTGATCACAATGCTCTTTTGTAATATTAAGTGCAGGAACGAATCTGATCACATTTGGCTTAATAACTGTAAACAGAAGTTTCTTTTCAGCTGCCACATGTTTAAGGTCAAATGCAATATCCTCATTAAACTCAACACCAACCAGAAGTCCCTTACCTCTAACTTCTTTAACCAATGGTAAGGCAGCGAGTTTTGATCTGAAGTATTCACCTACCTCAGCCGCATTCTTTGAAAGGTCTTCTTCTATGATTTCCTTTACTTCTGCATATGCAGCCGCACAGCTTACAGGATTACCACCAAATGTAGTTCCATGTGCACCGGCGCCAAATGTACTCATAACCTTTTCACTGGAACATATAGCAGCCACAGGCATTCCGCCACCAAGAGCCTTCGCCATTGATACGATATCCGGCTTAACTCCATAACCCATGTATGCCATAAGAGAACCAGTACGTCCCCATCCAGTCTGTACTTCATCAAAGAGAAGAAGCATTCCCTTCTCATCACATAATTTCCTTAAGCCTTCAAGGAATTCCTTTGTAGCAGGATATACACCACCTTCACCCTGAACAGGCTCAACCATGATAGCTATAGTATCATCATCACAAGCATCTTCAAATGCCTTGAGATTATTAAATTCAGCATAAGTAAATCCAGGGATATAAGGAGCGAAGCCTTCCTGAATTGCAGATCCTGGTTTACCTGTTGCAGCAAGAGTTGCAAGTGTTCTTCCATGGAAGGAATTTGCCGCAGTTACGATCTTATATCTATTTGGTCCATAATTATCTATACCATATTTACGAGCCAGCTTGATCATAGCCTCATTTGCTTCTGCTCCGGAATTCTGATATTGAAATTTCTCCATTCCGATGCTCTCACATACAAGCTTAGCCAGCATAGTCTGTGGTACAGAATAAAAATAATTGGATGAATGAATAAGAGTTTCTGCTTGTTCCTTAATGGCATTTACAACTGCTTCATTACAATGACCTGTTGCATTTACAGCTATGCCGCCAATGAAATCCAGATATCTGTCTCCATTTGCATCGTAAAGGTATGTTCCGTCACCGCTCTCAGCAACAATATCATACCTTTTCATTAGATTTTCATTTAGATATTTGTGAGCTGTTTCGATCAGCTCCTCTTTCGACATATTAAAATCATCAAGTTTCATAATATCACCTCGAAACATTTTATAATCATATAAACAATGCTAAAAAATTATTATATCATTAATTTGGTATTACGTAAACCTAAGCATTATTCTCAAACTGACTCATATATAGATTCCTATAAAATCCATTTTGAGCCATAAGTCCTTCATGGGTTCCCTGTTCAATGATATTTCCATCCTTCATAACAAGGATCATATCGGCATCCCTTATAGTTGAAAGTCTGTGAGCAACTATAAAGCTGGTTCTTCCCTTCATCATTTTAGCGAAAGAATCCTGTATGATATGTTCAGTTCTGGTATCTATAGAGGATGTAGCCTCATCAAGAATAAGCATTGGTGGAAGATTCAACATCACTCTGGTTATACATAGCAGCTGCTTCTGACCTTCTGATAGACCGCCTCCATCCTCTCCAATAATGGTATCGTATCCATTAGGAAGTCTTTTAATAAAATGATCTGCATGGGTTTTCTTTGCAGCAGCTATTATCTCCTCCATGGTGGCATCCTGCCTTCCATAAGCTATATTATCACGTACAGATGCATTCTTAAGCCAGGTTTCCTGAAGAACCATACCAAAGGAAGCACGAAGACTCTCTCTTGAGATATCTCTTATATCTGAATTCTGGATACTTATAGAACCATTATCCACATCATAAAATCTCATCAGCAGATTGATAAGAGTACTCTTACCACTTCCAGTTGGACCGACTATGGCAACTCTCTTACCACTGTCAACCTTGAGATTTAGTCCTTTTATGAGTTCCCTGTCTTTGACATAGGAGAAATCAACATCATCAAAGTCAACCTCGCCTCTTTCAGAAGCATCTATTGAATCCATAACATTAACAAGATTCACAGCATTTTCAGAGTCTGCCACCTCTGGTTCAGCTTCTATAAGCTCAATAACTCTGTTGGAACAAGCCAAAGCATTCTGAAGTTCTGTCAGTACATTTGATATCTCGTTAAATGGTTTCATGTATTGATTAGCATATCTCAGGAAGCATACAAGCTGACCTATTGTAATGCCGCCAAATACAGCCATATAAGAACCAACAATAGCAACTACTGCATATATCAGATTATTTACAAATCTTGTAGATGGATTCACAAGAGATGAATAAAATGTAGCTTTGAAGCTGGCATCCGTCAGATTATCATTTAAATCTTTAAAATGTTCTGTCGCTTCATCCTCATGTGTGAAGGATTGTACAACCTTCTCATTTCCTATTATTTCATCTATGTAGCCAGTAAGATATCCTCGTCTGACTGATTGATCAACGAAAAATCTATGAGTCTTTTTTGCTATAAAGGAAGCTACAAATAGAGATAAAGGTGTAAGGAGGATCACAAGTGCTGTAATTCTTATATCAATTCTGAACATAAAGATTATAGTTCCGAGAATAGTAAGTATTCCGGTAAACAGCTGTGAAAATCCCATAAGAAGACCGTCTGACAGCTGATCAACATCTGATGTGAGTCTAGATACTATATCTCCTGTCTGATGCGAATCGATATATCCTAAAGGAAGAATTTCAAGTCTTCTGAATGCCTTTATTCTGAGATTCTTAACTACACCCTGACTAATAATAGTATTAATAATATTAATAACAAACTGAATAACAGCTATGATGATTACATAGCCACCAATATCTGTGATAGTTCGAACAAGAGCACGTCTGTCCCAATTACCCTCACCTATTATGGCATCGATTGCATTTCCTATCAGCTGAGGAAGCTTCACCTGCAGATATACTAATACTATTGATAGAAGGAATGAAATAATGATCAGGACAATGTATTTTTTGAGGTACTTCATTAACTTCATGATGCTACCTCCTTTTCATTCATCTGGGAGAGGCATATTTCCTTATAGATATCACATGTGGCAAGCAGTTCATCATGTGTACCCTGTCCTACCAGGAGTCCTTTATCTAAAACAAGAATCTTGTCAGCATGCATGATAGATGACGCTCTCTGGCTGACAATAAATATAATCTTATCTTCTTTTATTGAATTGATACAGTTTCTAAGCTTTGCATCTGTTGCGAAATCAAGGGCTGATGAACTATCGTCAAAGACCATGATATCGGAGTTCTTAACGAAAGCTCTGGCAATAGTAAGCCTCTGTTTCTGACCACCTGACAGATTCTTAGCTCCCTGACTAAGGGAGAAGTTCATACCGCCTTCCTTCTTATCCACGAATTCTCTTGCTTGTGACAGATCAAGAGCTCTTAATAATTCTTCATCTGAAGCGTCCTTATTACCCCATCTCAAATTTTCAGCTATGGTACCCTTGAATAAAACAGCCTTCTGTGGTACATAACTTACTTTTCCACGGATATCTTCTCTCGAATAATCCTTAATATCTATGCCGTCTATA
>CAMHCL010000147.1 GCA_946183625.1 uncultured Lachnospiraceae bacterium | reverse complement strand
GCTATACTTGCACTGAATACGTCATTCAGCATCATTGCAATAAACATACTTAATGAGCTGAATATAAGCCCCATCATAAATATCACGATCATAAATGTAACTCTGTTCATTCCCACATCATTCATATCCAGCATAAAGCTGCAAATACCAACTATTACTGTCATAAGCATAGATACTATGACTGTAGAAACAAACTTCGAAACAAAATCTGTGAGCGTATTTGTCTTACTCAGGGTAACCCTTGTATATACTCCGTTCTTCTGTTCCTTAATAACTCCGCTTGCTACAAAGAAACCAGCAAATACAAATCCAAGTGTCAGGAATGAAAATGCATATCCCATCTGGGCCTTCTGGTTAATCTGCTCCGGTGTAAGGTCTCTGCTCTTACCAGTAGATACAGCCACGACTTCCTTATCAGGATTCATTTCATCCAGCTTCTTAAGGCTTTCAGTCAGCTCCACAGGATCTGAAATATAAGCACCATTTGTATTCATTCTGGAGAGTTGGAGCTTAATCTCATTTTCCAGAACTTCTGTTCTTGCATCGTCTGAAAGTACATAGAGTTTAAGAGCCTCATCATACTTGCCATCCATTATCTTCTGATCAAAATCAGCAGGAATATAGAGAGCTGAACCCATTCTGTCTTCATGTCCATCAAAATCTATATGATCATTCATATAAGCATCAGTTACATCTACCAGTGAAATGTCAGCTCTGCAGAGTATAAACATTCCGCTGGCAGCAATTCTATCCAGAAGATAATCCGATAACTCCGAACCCGATGCATCATACACCTTAACTACATAATCACCCTTTTCAGCGTTATAAGCGACCTTTGTATCAGCATCATCCAATTCTATCAAACGGCTAACCTCATCCAGATATGCTGTATACTGAGCATTGTTTCTAAGGATCAGAGTTGACAATATCGGCATAAGAACTATAAATAACCAGATGATCTTAGTTCTGATCAAAAGCTTCAAACTCATTTTAACTAATGTCTTCATGCTCTCCCTCTCTTTCTGATCTGTCCGGTAATTACCGCTAAAACAGAAGCTGCAATTACTATTGTTCCTGAGTAACCAATGGCACTTCTTACATAATCGCTATGTCCCATAGAGGACAACTCCACAAGTGCTCTATTGATATGATAGATCGGCGTTATATTCTTCAGGAACATTGGATGGGACGAGAAAAGGTATGTCTCAAATGTACCGCCAAAGAATCCTAAAACCCATACTATTGTAAACATGATTATGATAGTTGCTACCATGTTATCGGTAATGCTGTAAACCAGTAATCCCAATGCAGTTGCAGCCATTACTGATAGAACAAGAATAAGTATTGAGAGGATTGGATTTCCCCAATTTACTCCTAAGAGTACAACAGTCAGCACAGCAGCGATCACTGTTCCGATAGATGCTACCAGGGCTATAGGAATAAACCTTCCCAGATAATCCTTAATTGGTGATATATTTGCCACCTGGTATCTCCTTCTGATCTTGTATTTCTTCTCATTTAAGAATATTCCTGCACCTGCAACTATGGCGCACCATCCAAAATAGATGATTTCTACTATTCCGTAGTAATCAGTTGAATCAATCGGATTAATAAAATCCGGATGCTCTACTGACAGATCAACTGAATCTGTATCAACTCCCAGAGCTTTCGCTGAAGCATTTTCATAAAAGGCGTTTACGAAATACTCAAGTCCCTTTCCCTTAGCTGCATTATCCTTATCTTCATAAATAGTATATGAATCATCCTTGAATACGATAAAGCCAGAAAGTTCATTTTCCTTGATCAGTTCTTCAGGATCACCCTTGGAGTACTCATTAAGAGTAATATCATTATCCTCTGCCACTTCATTCATGGCCTTTATCATTTCAGATGTTACTCCATCTCCTTCTATCCTATATCCGGCAGTTATCTCAGATTCCTCATATTTGGACATCAGAGTGTTAAATGCACTTGATAAGCAAAACACCAGGATAACCGGCATGATTATGAATAGAAGGATGTTACCCCAGCTTCTGCACATCAGCTTTATATTATTTTTAATCAAATATCTGTTCATCTTCTCACCTTTTTAATAATCTCTCAGTTTCTTGCCTGTAAGTGTAAGGAATACTTCCTCAAGTGTTATAGTCGATGTGTCTTCAACAACCATCTTCTTGAGTTCTTCGCTTGTTCCGATGGCTATGATCTTGCCATTATCCATTATTGCTATCCTGGTACAGATTGCTTCAACCTCTTCCATGTAATGGCTGGTATATATTACTGTGGCACCATTATTGTTGGACTCTTTTATCTTATCCAGTATGAAGTTTCTGGACTGTGGGTCAATACCAACTGTCGGCTCATCGAAGATCAGAAGCTTGGGATGATGACCTATGGCACAAGCAATATTTAGTCGTCTTTTCATACCACCGGAAAATGTTTTTGCATAATCGTTTCTTCTATCCAGCAGTCCAACATATTCCAGAGATTCATCTATTCTTTTCTTCAGTTCTGCTCCCTTGATTCCATAAAGAGATGTAAAGAGCTCAACATTTTCCCAGGCCTTCAGATTTCCGTGTATTGCCAGATCCTGTGGTATATATCCGAGCTTATCAACTAATGATTTTTTCTGAAGTCCTTCTCCAGGAACTCAACATTTCCAAGAGTAGGCTTCACCAGGTCGCATACCATATTCATTGTGGTACTCTTGCCGGCTCCGTTAGGACCAAGGAGTCCGAAAACCTCTCCTTCCTGAATCTCAATATTCACATTGTCAACGACAACCTTGTTGCCATACTTTTTAGTTAAGTCATTCAGCTTTAATATTGTTCCCATGTCATCTCTCCGTTTTCTAATAAAAATGCTTTTTCATTTGACACGTTCATTATATAAATTCAAGTTTTAGTTTAGTAGTGAAAAAAGATACATTTCACATATGACTTTAGTCACATTTTACTTTCTTTTAAAAATCAGTCCTGGGTGCTATAATATCTGCTATGGCTTAACAGCCGCTGTCCGGTATATATTTTTGTTGTGATCATGGGATACTTCTTAAGCACATCAAAGCCGGAATTTAAGATAGACAGAATATTGAAATGTTATCTGCCTATGTATTTCTACGCCATCATCATCCCACTAATGTGTATGATCGTAAGACCTGGCGTACTGGACAAGGCCCAGATAATGAGAAGCTTCTTCCCACTGCTTTCCAGAACATGGTACTTCATGACACTCTATCTTCTGGTGCTTATACTCTCACCATTTATAAATATGGTCATACAAAAACTGGACAGGAAGCATTATTTCATTCTGATAGGTATATGTTTCTTCATGTTCTCCATATAGCAGCCACTTAGCGCACTGGAGCCTTTCGATAAGATCATAAGCATTAAGAAGATATTCTTCACCCAGCAGGGAAAAAGCTTATACGACTTCATATACATGTATCTGTTAGGTGGTTTCCTGAGAAAGCACCATATATTTAAGAAGCACGAAGATGCCTCTGACAGTTCTAAAATCCTGCATATGGACAATCCGGATTTCTATAGCAGTAAGATATATCTGTTAAAGTTTGCGGTCATCATCCTGCTTGTATACAGTGTATGTTGGATAATAGACTGGTT
>CAMHCL010000146.1 GCA_946183625.1 uncultured Lachnospiraceae bacterium | reverse complement strand
GATAACTATAAGTATCAGGTCGAAAACAACTATGATCGGCACAGTCCATTTGACCTTGAAGTTATATAAAAACAATACATAGACTGTCACATCAACGAAGAAATAACACAGGAAAAATATTCTGTTAAAATATTCAGGAAAAATACGCACAAAAAACTCTGATACTGGTATGAGCACTAACAGTATCATTATCAGCTGAAGGATATATTCAGTTTTCTGTTTAAATGTATCAGTTTCCTTATTCATATCTCTATCTCGTTAAGTATGCCATTTCCTGTTAAGCATGCTATTCAAAACTCAGCACTGAATCCTCTTCTCTCAGATACATCAGCCTGGCATAATCACTCCTCATTTTTGCAGGAAGCTTCTCACGCTTCAGACCGTCGCCTGTTATATCCTTACATTCCTCCAGATAAAACTTTCTGAAGCTCTTAATGTCATCGATGATATAGGTCTGGATACCGGATTTATAATATATGAACTGAACCGGTTTCTTCTGCTTTGCAAAATAGTCTGCAATTGAGATCATATACTCCAGATAATGGTCGTGCATCTTAATATAATCCAGCTCTCCGGTTCTCTCTTCAGATACGAGCACTATCTTCACCATGACTGATGACTGCATCTCTGGAGTTCTGACGAACATTTCACCTGTACGGGCATAATTCTTCCAATGGATACGGCTCAGAGGATCTCCAGGCTCATACTTACGCATGTCATTACCCATATTGTCATCCTCTTTATCCAGAACGAAGTTGGCTCTGCTCTTAAAATCATCACTGAGCATTTTATTAATATCATTTACCGCAAGATCAGTTACTACCGGAAGAACTGATACACGGAGCAGTGCCTTGATAGGGATCTTCAATTCAAATAATCCAAACATATCTTGCAGGATTATGTAAACCACTCCGGGAGTATAGTTTCCCGCATATCTACAGGTTATCTCAGTATTGATCTCGATCCTTTCACCAGGCATCAGATAATATGTATCCTGGGTGAAATCATCCCGGTAATCGCTTATATCATCTGTAGCTATAAGTCGAAGCTTGCCCGATGGGATAAAACCTGCATTCTTTATAACTATCTGATAAGGCTTCGATATATTTTTATATAAGAGTCTGCCCTCCATGTCCTGATATATATGTATCATCTGGGATGTAATGAAACAGACCAGAAGCGATACCGGAACGTAAAGAAGCGCAGCAAAAAAGAAAACATAGGATAACGCTCCACCATAATTACTTACTAATATCACCGATAAAATGAGTATAGCTATGTAAATGATACGTGGATAATGAATCCTATGTTTTCTTATGTATTCCTTAAGTTTCATATAGGTCTTTTAATCTTCTCTATTACGTCTATTATAAGTTGATATCCTGTGTATTTGTTCATCTGGGACTGAGTTGTAAGTATGAGTCTGTGAGGGAGAACCAGCTTCGCCATATCTATGATATCTTCAGGAATCACATAATCTCTTCCTGACATATAGGCTCTGGCTCTGGATGCTGCCAGAAGATCCAGTCCTGCTCTCGGACTGAGTCCGCACTCCAGCTCTTCCATATTTCGAGTTTTATCCACTATGGTAAGTGAATATTCTATAAGCTCATCCTTGTATATTACCTTCTTAACCTCGTCTATCATACGAAGTATATCATCAGCATTTATAGCCGGTTCATACTCGGTATATAGCTCTCCCGAGAGGAACTTCTCTGCCATTATCTTCTGTTGCTCAACACTTGGATAACCTATGCTGAACTTGATCATGAATCTATCCAGCTCCGCCTCAGGCAGAGGATAAGTTCCAATATAGGTATTTGGATTCTCAGTCGCTATGATCATAAACATATCAGGCAGCTTATATGTAGTACCATCGATGGTAACCTGTCTCTCTTCCATTGCCTCCAGCAACGCTGACTGGGTCTTTGGAGAAGTTCGGTTTATCTCATCTGCCAGTACTATCTGATTATGTATAGGTCCCTTTACCACACGAAATTCTGTAGTATTTGGATCATATACTGATGTTCCTATAACATCCGTCGGCATAGTATCCGGTGTAAACTGGATCCTCGCAAAGCTTGCATCTACACCCTTTGCAAGTGACTTGGCAAGTGTTGTCTTACCAACTCCCGGTACATCCTCTATCAGCACGTGGCCACCCGCCAGCAATGCTACAAGCAGATTGTCGAAGACTGCCTCTCTTCCGACGAAATGCCTGCCGATACTATCTCTTAATTTATTTAATAATTCCTGTGACATAATACTTCCCTCACATCTGATGTCTTACTACTTTATACTCATCGCCGTCCTTGAAATACGGACATTCTTTAAAATGATTCTGCATCAGTCTGCCATAATCATCTTCATCCATATTTACATCACAGACGTACTCTTCTGTATCCTCATCATATGTGAAGTAACAGCAATAATCACATGACACATTTCCCGCCATTTCTATGACAACTCCTAAATTTATTTATATGTAAAATGTACTCGATACATCTAACAGTTCTACTCAGAATCAACGATTGCTGCGTAGTATCTGGCGCCTTCATTTCTAACCTCAATATCACGCTTCTCATAGATGTCTTCGTAGTTATTAACCAGCAGATCAACTATGTAACTTGATAAGGCACCGGTTGAGGCACTTGAACGAAGGATCTCAACCACCTGATCCTTGGACATACCTTCACGGTAAGGACGAATCTCGGCTACAGCTGAGAAGATATCAGCAACTGCCATAATACGTGCTCCCATAGGTATATCATCAGCCTGATAACCAAATGGATATCCGGTTCCGTTCAGCTTCTCATGATGAAGAGAAGCCCATTTGCTTATCTGCTCAAAACCTTTTATATCCTTGAGCAGTAAGTATGTATAATAAGCATGCTCCTTGACAATATTATATTCCTCGTCTGTAAGCTTGCCGCTCTTATCCAGAATACTCTTTGGAATAGTGAGCTTGCCGATATCATGGAGATAACCAGCTATCATGATCATCTTACACTCTTCCTCGGACATGCCGATCAGCTCTGCAAGACGTACAGCCGGAACAACAACTCCTGATGAGTGCATGGCTGTATATGAGCTTCTGTAATCTATAATACGAGACATGATACGTGCATACTCGATGGTATCATCTATAGACATTTCAAGATTTGCAGGAATGAACTCCAGGAATATCTCAGGCTGATGAAGAAGATTCATCCATACATATTCCTTCTCTGTGATCCTCATGAATGCTTCAGCAACTTCAGAAGGAATCTCACTTCCAGCCATGTCAGTAATATCTTCTGAAATATCAGATATCTGATTTAATACTGCTTTGTTAGTTTTAAGAAGCTTTGAAACTGCATCTGCCAGGAATATGATTCTGTTAAATGTATAGGCCTTCTTCGCTTCATCATCCCAGCCAAGAGAAGGTTCTTCACATGTATTCATTATCTTGAGAATTTCAGCAAGCTTCGGTACATTTCCTAAAATGTGCACGCCCGCATCAACAATCTCATTAAAGCTGTGCTTAATCTTCCTTCCTTCGGCATCCAATTCAGGCAGAACTGTAAGGCCTGCATTATAGAAAATAGAAACATAAATGACGGCAAGCTTATCTGCATCATCATACCCCATTTCATCAGCCATCAT
>CAMHCL010000145.1 GCA_946183625.1 uncultured Lachnospiraceae bacterium | reverse complement strand
AGCTACGATCCTCATGCATTTATCGTAGAAACAACTGGAGTTAAGATTGATGGAAACTTCCTGAAAAAGCTGACTTAATAATTTGATGCAGGTGTCATAATATATTTTTAACTGTCAGGAATCTCTGATCTCTTTCCGCCAGTAAATCTGATGCGGTAGCCATCTTCAGTTTTGGCCAGTACCTTGGCATAAACCTGTTCATCATTTATTATCAGCATCAGGTTCATCTTATCTTCGAGTTCTATATCGGTACTGAACAGACCATACTTCTTATCTGTAGAAACTGTGAGCAGTCTTCCCTCAAACTCCTTTTCTTCAACAGTTTTTTCCTCCAGCTTATAGAATGAACAGCCAAATTCATGATAATTCTCTATCCACTGGATATCATCGCTGGAGATACGAAGAACAGTTTCACCTATTCCCTCTGTTTCATATATCTTGATCTTTTCTGAAGCACCCTTTGGAAGAATGCTGACCTCGCTTTTTATCTCGATTTCTTCAGGAATAAGCTTTTTAGTATGTTCAGATATATATATCTGTCCTCCAACAGTCAGGCTTTCTACACGGCCTGCAAGATTAACTGTTGGCCCCATACATCCATATTTCATCTTATTTTCGGAGCCGATATTACCGACTATGGCATGTCCGGAATTGATTCCGATACCCATCTCAAGCTCGGGATAGCCATTCTCCTTATTCCAGTTATTTACATCGATCATTGCATTTTCCATCTCAATTGCGCATTTTACTGCAAGAGATGCGTGGTCTGAAAGAGTTTTGGGAGCGCCGAATACAACAAATATTCCATCACCCAGGAACTCTATGATTGTACCCTTATTTTTCCCTATGATCTCAGACATGATTTCAAAATAATGATTCAGTATATCTATCAGTGCATCAGGTTCTATACCTGCGCTGAGAGCAGTGAAGCCTCTCAGGTCACTCATAAGAATTGTAACCTCCTTGCTCTGACCGCCGCGCTTTTCTCCCTCGGGAGTTTCAAGAACATACTCGGCAATATCGGCAGAGGTATATCTCGCAAAGGCGGAGCTGACCTTGAAAAGCTTGGTCAGATCAGTTATTACGATAAGATAAGCCTCGATATCATCCTTATACCAGGTTATCCTGACATGAAGCTGGTGGGGGTTTCCCTCGTTATCATAATAATCCACGATATCCTCGTGGGATGACATTTTGTTGATGACAGCGTCTATGAAAAGCTGAACCAGATCATCATTACCCATTACAAATGGAATCGCTTCCCAGATTGCAATTGTCTCATCCGCTGATATATTGAAAAGCTTCTCGGTTGATGGATTTGCATAGAGAAGCTTTCCGTTAGGAGAAATGATACATACCGCGTCATCTGTATTCTGGAAGATATAATGAATTTGTTCTGAACTAAGATCGCGTTTATCCATTGCGCCAATCCTCTGTAAAATAATAAACAAAAGCGCCTGCTCTCAGAGCGGGGAGCAGGCGTCTTAGAATTAATAATTCAAGTGTCTTTATATATTATATGCATCATAGATACGCTTGCATGCTTCCATGTAATCTTCAGTAAGCTTTCTGAGACGACTAGATAAGTGGCGCAGGATCATATCTACTTCAGAAGGATTCTCCTTGAAAAGTGTATTCAGATCTTCCGGCCTGATAATTTCAACTGTTGTATTATCCTCTTCGGCTATAGCTGTTGCGCTTCTTTCTTCCTGGGCAATCATTCCCATCTCTCCAAAGAAACCGTTAGCCTTAATCTCTGTAAGTTTAATCTCATCTGAAGAATCATAGTTGGTATAGATACCAACGACACCATTCTGAACAGCATACATGCAGTTTCCAAGTTCACCCTTATTGAAGATGACGGTTCCCTTCCTATACTTTTCTACTGCAAGTGAATTATTGCCGACAGAGCCTGTTTCGCCACGCATAGCTTCTATGCTGGCTTTCTTGCTGCCCTTTCCGGACATATAAACATCTATATATTTCTTCAGCTTTGCCATAAAGCCTTCGCTTTTCTTTTCTGAACTGATAGAGATAAATTCATTATAGAATTCAGTAGCCTCTACATATTCCTCTGAAAGAGCTCTGATTCTGTCGCCTATATGGGTCATTATCTCGAGGATCATATCAGGATCATCTGCAAAGAACTCAGACATCTTCTCTGCGGGAACTTCATCTAATGTTACATCTGAAACAGCGATAACAGTAGTGCTTCTGGGTGTTGCTTCGATAACGGCGAGCTCTCCAAAATACTTTCCAGGCCCAAGGACTGTAAGCATACGCTGATCTTCCTTGTCGTAATTTACGTAAATGCCTACCTTACCTTCTATGATTTCATAAAAACAGTTACCTTCATCGCCTTCATAGAAGATCACTTCTCCAGCCTTGAATTGTACCTCACTCATTACATATCCCCTTTCTACAAGTAAGTTTTTTGCTTATTTACTTACGCAGTTAACTATGCCTGCACTTCAATAAATTATAAAACGAAATGATAGTTGAGTCAATTTCAGAGTCGAAAAACTGAAGTCAGCATAATTGATTGCTAACTCACGCATTCTAATGTAAAATGAAGAGTATATTCGACATCTGAGAATGAAGAATATGGTGTGGCAATATATGCAGGTAGTTTCATTGCAAGAAGGGAGAAAGTAATATGTTAAGTCCATTAATTATCGTGCTGATAGTGGTGCTCATCCTGGCATTATGCATCCTGGGATGGTTCATCTCCGTATCAAACAGTGTTAATCGTGTAAAGCTTAAGATTGATGAGTCTCTTTCGGGGGTAGAGATCATGCTTCGTCAAAGATATGATGTTCTTATGCAGGGCAAAACCATAGCAGAGCAGTATGCCAGGCATGAACAGAGGGTGTTTGAGGGGCTGAGACACCTTACACAGGTTCCGGCAGGTGCAACTGTTAAACAGTTAAATGAAGCTTCAATGGCACAGGAACAGGTGATGAGGGGCTTCTTCGCGCTTGGAGAAGCATATCCTGAGCTTAGGAGCGCAGTTGTATTTAATAACCTGATCAGCCAGCTTTCAGAGCAGTCACGGCAGTATTCGGCATCAAGACGTGCTGTAAATGGCAATATTACAAAGCTGAATAACTTTGTAGTTACATTTCCATCTTCTGTTGTATGCGGAATGAAGGGCATAACCAAGATGGATTATATACATGAGGAGAATCTGAATCAGCTTAAAAATATTGATATGAGAATGAACCTGTAAGAACTGATCTGTAATAATGGTGAATAATATGGAATTAAGTGCATTCAGGAAAAGATTATTAAAGGGTGAGATGCACCTGGCAAACCGCGAGCTTCTGATGAGGGAATATGAATACTTTGCTTCGATTGCGCCGAAATCTTTTATGGATAGGTACAATATAGGTATTGGCAGGCTCAAGAATATGCCGGGCAATCAGGCAACAGTACTAGTAATAGTGATCGCTTTGCTTATACCTCTTTGGATGGCACTGCTTTCACTGGCACTTCCGATTTTTATGGTCTTATTTGTTGTATCTAAGATAACCAATACTTCAGGCGGAAGCCCGGAATATAAGAATTATGACTACAGAAACAGGATAGTGGCTCCAATGCTGAAGCTTTTTGATGATAGGATGGAGCTGAATTATAGATACGATCCTTATGATCTGGTA
>CAMHCL010000144.1 GCA_946183625.1 uncultured Lachnospiraceae bacterium | reverse complement strand
AAACAGGACTAGAAGGAATCTATTTTGAACAATTATATACATTTGGCGATATAGATAGAGATCCGAGAAAGAGGATCATTTCAGTTTCGTACATGGCTCTTGTACCTGTGGAGCAGCTGGTATTTAAAGCGGGTGAAAGAGTATCCGGAGCCTGGCTTGTGGATGTGGAAGAAATACTAAATAGCAGGGATGAGATAGCATTTGATCATAAGCAGATAATCCAGGTGGCCAGGGAGAGACTTGCTAATAAGGTTGAATATACGGATATTGCTTTCCATCTGGTTGGAGAGGAGTTCACACTTCCTGAGCTTCAGAATGTCTATGAGATCCTTCTTGGAAAGCCGGTTTATAAAGCTAATTTCAGAAAGAAGATGGCTTCGATGATAGAGGAAACCGAATACATGACAACAGGAGCGGCCCATAGACCGAGCCGACTATATAGAAGAGTGAAATGATAAAATGTAAAAGTGAGGATTGCAAGTGGGCAATCCTCATATTTTTTATTAGTTGAAATATCAATAATATGGTTATTTTGAGTGCAAATATGAAGGAATAATGGTAAAATAGAATAGTATAACTCTATCTTAATGAGACAGAACATTTCAGGGGTATTACAAGGGGTATTACATGGCAAGCGATTATGATGATTTTATAATTCAAGAGCTCATACAGGATATGGAAGAAGGAGTTATGTATATAGCTCCTGATGGCAGGATCAGATTTATAAATCCGGCTGCACTTGAAATCCTAGAGAGGTCTGAAGAAGACTTGTACGGGAAGACATTTGCAAAGGCTTTTTTCGGTAATAAAGGATCGGATATGTTTAATCAGACTATACTTGATGCTATTTACGATCCTGATAAGAATCATGACAATGTTGTTTACTACTTCGTAGGGGAGAGATTAAAACAGCTGCATGTCATGTCTTCCTACATGCGTCATGAAGGAAAGAAGAATGGCGTGATCATTGTGTTCAGTGATATAACCAATCTGGCAGAAATGAGACTCGAACATATCAAGCAGATCACATTTCTTCTGAATTCAATTGTAAAGTCTTTCAGTACTGCTATCGATGCCAGATCACCATATAACGCTAATCATACTAAGAATATGGCTAAGATGGGTCAGGCTTTTCTTCAATGGTTGGACGAGACGGATAATACGCGCAAGATGACAGACTCACGAAAGCGGGAATTCCTCATGAGTATATGGCTTCATGATGTGGGCAAGCTGGTAATACCACTTGAAATCATGGATAAATCTAACAGACTAGGGGATAAGATGAGAGCGATAGAAGACAGGTTTGTTAAGATAAAGCTTCTTCAGCGTATTGAAATGCTTGAAGGGAATATAACGGAAGAGGATTATAACAAGAGGATTGGACTTCTAGATGAGACGCTGGAAGTTATCCATCGGCTGAATGAAGAAGGAATCAGAAATGAATCTGATGAGAAGTATTATGCATTCATTGAACATCAGAAGTATGTAGATGAGAATGGTAAGAAATGTTCTCTTATGACGGAGGATGAACTTGAATGTCTGGCAATTAAGAGGGGTACTCTTACTGATAAAGAGAGGAACATAATAAGAAATCATGTTGTTTTTACAAAGAGAATTCTTGATGAAGTAAGATTTCCTGACGAGTACAAGATGGTTCCTGTATGGGCTTCGATGCATCATGAACTCCTCAACGGAAATGGGTATCCGGAGGGTGTATCCGGAAGTGATATACCATGGGAGGTAAGACTTCTTACGGTACTTGATGTATTCGAATCACTTACCGCTACTGATAGACCTTACAAGGTGCCAATGCCTGCATTTAAAGCATTTGCTATACTGGACAAAATGGTAGAGGAAGGCGAGATTGACGAGAAGATATTAAGCCTGTTTAAGGAGAGTGGGGCCTGGAAAGTCATAACTGTTTAAGTTTTATTCCAGGGTGATAGATATTGGTGTTTACAAAAGACTGACGGGGTAAGTTATATGTTTACATGGAATTTTCAAATGATCTCCAGATCAAGACTGATAGATATATTTAATCAGCTTCACCTAAATGCGTCTGACGGAGATATCCTTATCAGGGTACATACAGCAGCGCATAAGCCGGAAGAAGCAGTGGAGCTGGCGAAGCTTCTGAAGAAGCTGGTTCCAAGAGCACACATCTTTGGCACAAGTACATCTGCCATCATCATGAATGGAAAGCTTGTGAGAGATAAGTGTGTTATATCTGTATCTGAAATGAATTCAGGCACTATCCATACGGATAGAATTCCAGTTTTTAATGAAGATGGGGAACCTATCCCTATTGAAGAATTATGTCAAAATGTTAAGAACAGGATGGTAAGAGAAGATACGAAGGTTCTCCTTACATTTCTTACTGTTGATTACCATGATGTCTTTGGTTTTGTTGATATGACAAATGAATTCTTCCCGGGAATCCAAATGATCGGTGGCTACGCTGACTGTCCGGAAAGTAATCTGAATGAGCTTCCTATTGATGCATTTCTTTTTGACGAGAAGGGCTGGACTAATTCTGGAATGATCCTTGCTTCTATTGGTGGAAGGGAAGTTGAAGCTATGTCCACCTTCGCAACTGGTGTTGAGGCACTTGGTAAGGAGGCAGAGATCACTGATTCATTCTCTACAAGCATTCTGGAGCTCGATGGAGAGGATGCAGCAGAGAGATATAGGACAGGAATAGGAGATATATTGAGGAAAAAGCCTGAGATCACATCACTGTTCCCATATGTATATGTGGATCAGCCTGATTTTCCTATATTTGTTCACTATGTTGAGAATAAGACTATAGGTGAAATGTATCCTGAATCAGATCCTAATTATCGGGAATTCTATGATAATAATCCGGCGGTTGATCGAACCGCCAGAAAGAATTTCATACGAACAAATCATAATGTGCAAAAAGGAGATCGTATAAGGAGAGCTTTCCTTTTCGATAAGAAGATAATAGCCGATAATCGTACAATGTTCCAGCGGGTGGAGAATTTCGCAAAGGCTGAAACAATCTTCGCATATTCCTGTATTGTTCGTTCCATCATATATTCAAATTGCATAAATTGGGAATTATCTGCATATGAGAACTCTAATATAGCAGGTTGTATAACTTATGGCGAAATAGTTAATGTTAAGGGAGTTAATAAGTTCGTCAGTGGTTCCTTCGTAATGACTGTATTGGGTGAGGAATCTGTTAGTCAGATGTATAATCCATATGCATTCCAATACACAGAATCTCTTATCGAAGATAATGAAGAACTCATAGACTATCTTGTTGATATAGAGAAGAAGATGCTTATAAAGGATCAAACTGTAACAGCTGAAGCATTGAAGGGATTTGTGACGGAAATAGAGCAGAAGCTGCTGTATTCCAGTGTGAGCCATCTCCCTAATCTTGCGGCATTGAATCTGGACATTCAGACAAAGGGCTATGATAGGTTGTGTGTTATAGATGTATTTGATGCCTCAAGTATGAACAGCGTCTTTTCCGAAAGACAGATAAGTATGACCAGAAGTAATTATCTTACTAAATGTGATTCTTACGCAAGGGCTCATGATTATAAGATGTATGAACTGTCAGACTGGAAAATAGTTATTGCTTCACCATCTTATATAGTTTCACTTCCTAAATTTACTTCCGATATGGAGAAACTGCAGAAAAAGCTTTTCGAGAATCTCGA
>CAMHCL010000143.1 GCA_946183625.1 uncultured Lachnospiraceae bacterium | reverse complement strand
ACAGAAAGGAGGACATTTATGCAATCATTGATATTCTGGGGAAATCTTCTCCGTACTTTAAGAAGAGAACATCATCTTACACAGGCTGAACTCGGAGAAATTCTGCATACATCCAGGCAGAACTACAGCAATCTGGAAACAGGACGTACACAGCCGACTGCAGAACAGATTGCCATATTATCTCATATATACGATAAAGATCTGATACAGTATGTGATAAATAACATGCCTGTGGAATACGTTGCCGAACAGCAGGAATTCAAATATAACATGAATCATTATGTTGAAAACCGCAAAAGCGAAAGAACTTCTGACGGCAAAAGGCGTAAAAAAGAAGTCGGAATACCTTATATGACTGATTCAGCCATAGATCTTAGTATGTTCGAAAGATAACTATCATATCGTAAAATGTAACGAAGCCTCCGGACACCAATTGTGGTAGCCGGAGGCCTTATTATTTTTATATCGTGAAATATAACTACAGATCTTCTTTGATGCTCTCAATGATCAGATAAGCTGTATCATATCTGCCTCTCTCATAAGATTTACATACTCTGTCAAGCTTAAGTCTGAGATCAATATCAAGCTCATAATCGATCATGATATGGAGTTTCTTGATGATAATATTATATTCTTCCTGTTCATGATATCTCTGAAGTTCTTCAAGTCTGTCCTTTATATCATCATTTGAAAGACGGATTCCATTAGTCTTGGAATTAATGACCGAGTCAGCCTGAAGGAATACGTCACTCTTACCTAACCATAAAGCAAGACCAGACACAACTCTCTCCCATTCCATCATGAGATTCTTCCAGTTGATCTCAGCAATTTCCAGAGAATCCTCTTTAGCCATATTAACATGATCATCAAAGCAGTCTGAAAGATAAGAAGCGCCAACATCTCTTGACCTCTCCCTCATCTCTCTTGCCCCATTCATATACTCAACTGTACGGCCGGCATATAGATAATCAAGAAGATCATAACTCATGGATTCATACGCTTTGATGAATCCTTCAACTGAATTCTTATACTCATTCAGGTCACCGCTGTTTCTAGCAAGCCCCTCACTAAGTGATACGTTACACTCCTGAAGAACCCTTGTGATAGCAGCCTGAGCCTTTATATCCTCCACAAGCTCAGCATCATCATCAGGAATCATTTTAGGGTTCGCATTCTCTACGATGGCACCCATAATGATCATTCTGTCTATAGGTCTTCTGATGATACCATTAAAACCCGTTTCTTTATAAGCTTCATCCTTATCAGTTGCACGGTCCCCAAGAATTACATAAGCCTTGGAATCTCTACATTTGCTTTCCTTGCTGGCCTTGATATTTCTATAGAACTGCATGCCATCCATACGAGGCATTACACCGGCAACGATGATCAGATCATACATATCATGAGATATCTTGACCAGCCCCTCAATCGCACTTGGAGCTATGGTAACAACGCACCCACAGTCCTCAGCATATTGTTTTATCTCTTCAGCTTCTTCCATATCAGGATTTACGACAAGAACATAGAATTTACCTTCTCTGTCATAGAGTCTGAAATCCTTCATGTCCTTCTTCTCTTCCTCGACAACTTCCTGTTTGCCAAGTCCTGGAAATCTATTTCGTATAGCTCGATCCAGTAAACCCTTATCTATTAACCCCTTATCAAGTAAACTCATTTGACCACCCCACTAATTTTTAAAATTAAAGAACTATCTTACGGAAATTCTTTTTTCCCCTTCTTACTACGAACTCTTCGTTAAATGTATCTCTTCCGTAGCTTGCATGAATATCTGTAACCTTTTCTCCATTTACAGAAACACCATTCTGCTCAATGGCTCTTCTTCCCTCTCCACGTGAAGGTACAAGACCTGCCTTTACAAGAATACTGATAAGGTCGATGGTGCCATCATCCTTGAAGTCAGCTTCTTCAAGAGCTGTCTCAGGCATATTCTCTGTTCCGCCACCGCCAAATATAGACTTAGCAGCAGTCTCAGCCTTCTTAGCTTCTTCTTCCCCATGAACAAGCTCTGTAAGCTGATATGCAAGTATTTCCTTAGCTTTGTTGAGCTCAGCACCTTCCCAGCTCTCCATAGCACGTATCTCTTCCAACGGAAGGAATGTAAGCATCTTGATGCAGTTGATAACATCAGCATCATCCACATTTCTCCAGTACTGATAGAATTCATAAGGAGTAGTCTTCTCAGGGTCAAGCCATACAGCACCATTTGCTGTCTTACCCATCTTCTTACCTTCTGAGTTAAGAAGAAGAGTAATTGTCATTGCCTGAGCATCATCCTTGCCCAGTTTTCTATGAATAAGTTCACGGCCACCAAGCATATTTGACCACTGATCATCTCCACCAAACTCAAGATTACAGCCATACTCCTCATAAAGCTTAAGGAAGTCATAGCTCTGCATAAGCATATAATTGAATTCAAGGAAAGTAAGTCCTTCCTCACTGGCAAGTCTCTGCTTATAGCATTCAGCACGAAGCATATTATTTACCTTGAACATAGAACCAATATCACGGATAAATTCAATGTAGTTCAGGTCTCTGAGCCAGTCAGCGTTGTTGACCATCATAGCCTTGCCTTCACCAAATTCTATGAATCTGCTCATCTGCTTCTTAAAGCATTCGCAGTTATGATCTATCATTTCAGTTGTCATCATCTTTCTCAGGTCAGTTCTACCTGAAGGATCACCGATCATACCTGTTCCACCACCTACAAGAGCTATAGGACGGTTTCCAGCCATCTGTAATCTCTTCATAAGGCAGAGAGCCATGAAGTGACCTACGTGAAGAGAATCAGCAGTAGGATCAAAGCCGATGTAAAATGTAGCTTTTCCGTTATTAATTAATTCTCTTACGCCTTCTTCATCTGTAACCTGAGCGATAAGTCCGCGCTCTACAAGTTCTTCATATATTTCCATAACAACTCTCCTCTAATTAATATTTCAGCTTGTATAGTATAACACAACCTACTTATCACTGAACACCCCATATTTCTGATCTCTGTATCTGGCATAACCAATTCCCAAAGCCATGATAACGAAGAAATAAGGTGTTGTGATCGGGGTATTAAGACTGACTATACCTGCAGTCATATATGCAATGGATCCAGCTGCACAAGCTGCAATCAATGCATTTCCCTTTATTCGCTTAACCATATAGACAAGTCCGGTAATAATCATACCCACATAAGTTACAAAACCAAATAGTCCTGTAGTCACCAGATACTGCAGATATTCATTATGACAGTTATCATACTGTCTCTTGGTTATCTTAACCATCTCATCATAATAATATCTGGTCATATAATAATTGACACTTTCATTTCCATAGCCGAATAACTTCTGTTTCAGGCTGCCTCTCTTAAAGAGGTCAAAGCTTCTTCTCCAGATATATCCTCTGAAAGTACCCCATTTATCATCAAATACAAAAAATTCACTGCCAGTCTTTACACCAATAGCTACTACTATTATTCCACTGAGAATAAAGAATATCGTAAGTCCTATCAGGAATTTTGTATTCTGGATTTCCTTATATTTTTCAATATTAATAGTTCTAAAGGCTATAGCACCTGCAAGAACAATTACGAAGGCTATAGATATTACTGTCATAACCTTAGGATTCTCTATGATAAGAGCTAAACCATTAATATGTTTCTGACTACCCGACAGAGCTTTGTTCATAAATGCCAAAACAGTAAGGCC
>CAMHCL010000142.1 GCA_946183625.1 uncultured Lachnospiraceae bacterium | reverse complement strand
AGCTGAGCACCGATATTCTCGATACTCAGCTTGCCTACAGTATTCGGTTTTATTGCATGGGCGCCGTCGATAAGCTGTGTTATTCGTTTTTCTTCAGTTCGCTCTGAATATCCGTCATCACATCGGCCAGGGTGATCTTTCTCATCTCATCTTCCATGCACTTCTGAATGCTTTCCAGTTTTTATATTATAAACCGGCTGGCAGTAAACCAGCACTCTCTCATCATCCAGATCACCCTTCTTGGCGATGTCCAGAACCTCTTCAAGAATATATTTGTGTTTTCTGAATTTTTCCACAAAAGAATCATCAGAGAATGTAACCGTATTCTGTTTCATATTGTTGTTTATAAACTTGATGAAATCTATGTAGTTATTATTCTCACTTATCTCATCAACAGAATTGATTATGGCAATCTTATAATCAAATCTGTATTTCGGATATTCTTCATTAAACTGATTAAGAATCGCATTTGTCTTATTCTCATAATCCGGATTCTTCTTTTTATCAACACATAAAACCATGTGTCCATTAGAAAGCATAAAGAGTACTGCTCCCTTAAAATAATGACTGGCAAAATCACGGATCACTTCCTGCATATCATCAGGATATTTCTTATCAGCCATATCAAATTCATGGAGGTACATACTAAGCAGAACAAAGTCCTTATTCTTCTTATAATGATACTTCACATAGCTTTCAAAGCCATCTATATTAACTGCACCTAAAGAAACATCAAATGGTGATGAATGGATCAGGTACATAAGTGAAAGCGTAGGGAATATAAATGAAGCCACAGTATAGCTCGCCTGATCATAGAACTGCTGAACGATAAGAAGTATGAATGACATCATAACAGTTCCAAATACTCCGAAGAGTATCTGTCTATAGATATTCTTCCTGAAAATATACAACAATAACATAAGCGTTATTACATATATCAGATATCCGATTGGGAAAATGTTAAGACCCATGTATGCAAATCCACCTTCATCAACATAGAATGAGAATTTGAAATATGCACCGAGAATATCAAAGGCTACCAGTAGCACCATAAGAATAATGGCAGCTACTTTAATAATCTTTTCAAAGCCCAGATAATTGATATGTATTATTTCAATAGCATACATAACATATAATACTAAGATTCCATATAGAGCAGCATGGTAAATGGTTCTGAAGGTAACCACCAGAAATGCACTATCATCAGTTAGTGCCTGCAGATAATGAAATGTGATATCAGAAAAAGCTGCTATGAGAAGAAGACCAACACATCCACAGAAATAAACAAGACTTCTTGATCTCTTAAGATAGGAAATAAGCAACAAAATAAAAACCGCTAAACAAAAGCAGATAGTAACAATATCACCTACCGGTGAAAAATCTTCAAAAAAGACTATATCGCCTATATCCATTTTATCCCCTCACAACATACTCTTATAATTATATAAAATTCCTAGAATTATGTAAAGTAAATCGGCAAACCTATTTATGATATGGTTCACCAGATATGATCCTGAAAGAACGATATATCTGCTCTAATAAAATTACACGCATCAGTTGATGTGGGAATGTCATTCGTGAAAAGCTGAGATGCATATCTGCTTTTTTAGTTACGCTTTCATGCAGGCCAAGTGATCCTCCGATTACAAAAACTATATGGCTCACACCATCCACTCCCAGCTTCTGTATCTTATCAGCCATTTCCTCTGAAGACAGATTCTTACCATCTATCTCCAAAGTGATCACATAGGACTGACCACATTTTTCCATAGCTTTAAGAAGCCTGTCCGCTTCCTTCTTTTTGATGTTATCACATTCTATGTCACTGGCTCCGTCGGGAGTCTTCTCATCCTCAACTTCCACAACACTTACCGATGCATATCTGGACAATCTCTTGGTATATTCGGCAATAGCATCCTTATAGAACTTCTCTTTAATTTTACCAACACATAATATACTAATCCTCATCTTTCATCTCCCATGGAACTGTTGCCAGTCTAAATGTACTAAGCCATGTCGATCCGTCGCTGACCATTCTTGTCTGATCAATGGCGCAGAGCATTATGGATCTCGTCTTCTGTTTTCCGCCCGAAGATGCTCTCACCGAGCCGGATGCATTTATACAATAATAGCTGTCACCGTCACTGCCAAGATACATAACTGTATGACCACTCATATATAGCGGCGTTCCTGCAGGCATCGTATCCAGCGTGGCACATCTGTCCTGCACTCCCATTCCGGACAACGTTACCTTCTTTGTTGGTATACACTCCTGCTGATCAGTATCTCTCGGAAGAAAGATACCAAAGGTCTTATATACTGATTGTATAAAACCTGAGCAGTCCTCTGAATCTAGAGATGAACCCCAGCCATATACATCACCCAGCATTTCAAAGGCTGTACTGATGATATTCCTCTCAGTCAGTTCCTGATAACCTATGCTTACTCTGCTGTTTTCAGGAAGAAGCGATATCTCCCTGCCATAGCTTCCATCAGACTGCCTTACAGGAATATATACAGGATAGCTGTTATATGCCGCTCTTCCACCATACAGCCCCTGACTGTCCACATCCGCTATCTCCAGTCTTGTACCCATGGACAGCATCAAATGTGATGACACCGGTGATGCATTATTCCTCTCCATATATATCCGACCTGTGGTAATAACCAGAAATCTTTTATCATCAAATTTCCAGGCATTCAGCCACTGCTCCTTATCAGAACAAATGGCTACGTCCTCAGCCCTTACCCAGCCTTCATAATCCAGCGTACGAACCTTATAAAAATCGCTTTCTGAGGTTTCATCAATGATAACAACCGGTTCATTTATCTTTGCACCTGCCAGCTGATTCATGTCAAAATTTGCATCATCACCATTACTTAGAGAATTAGTGGGATTTGATTTGATATCAGTCTGACGTACTACTATTCCAAATCTTCCGTCATCCTCTGTATAATTTTCCAGGTCGTACATTTTACATGAAGATGTACTTATCATAGCTTTATTGATCTCAGCTATCTGAGCACTGTCAGCCAGTACCTTATCTGGATCATCCTGCTTGGATATCCAGTAAGAAGGATGACTCATTGCCGCAGTAACACCTGGCATGTAGACTATTCCTGTTTCCTCATCCGTAACGGGAGGCTCTTCGTCAAATGTATCGTATTCCGCTGTACCATCGCCCGTCGATGCATTTGATTCTTCTGATGCATTTGAACCATCTGATACATTTGATCCTTCTGATGTATTTGATTCATCCGATACATTTGAATCGGATATATCTTCGAATTCATTGGCAGCCTCAGTCACTGTGGCCTCCTCAGAATTCTTCCTATGACCTTTCATGTAAAAACCAAATAAAACAGCGCCGGCGACAAGCACCAGCACTGTTTCTAATATAAAAAGGTTTTTCCAATTATATTTTGTTTTCTTTTTATTATTCTTGCTCATTCCGGATTTCCTTCTTATTATTCCTAAGAATCAGTTTGCCTGTTACTACACATATTATAACAGTAATTATCATATCCGGAACAGTATTTCCTACAATTATATCAACTTTCATTAAAAGTCTGTACAGAATAAATCCTATAACCCAGATTATTATATTTGCAACTCCGATGGTCTTATCCTCTTTGGAATCGGCCTTCAGTATGAAATAATCTGCTATCTGAATAGCAATCATTGGTGCAAATACAGAACCAATGAGATATAGGAAATCTGTTATATCATCCATAGGGAATATACATGCT